>QIDD01000097.1 GCA_003230355.1 Methanobacteriota archaeon | reverse complement strand
ATAGTTTCCAACTCTTGAAAAGGGTATTTCTTTGGAAATATTTTCCTTAATAGTATCGTTGCTGTTAATAAATTCTCATCAGATGACTGCGATCCATTCTTGATTGTTGATTGGCGTTTTAGGTGATCTATAGCAGAAACAATAAATGCTTCTTCAAAGCTAATATTGCTAATCAGCCGTTTTCTTTTTGCAGCGTTTGAGATTTGAATTATATCGGAACCGCTTAAATTGTTAGTGCACTTGGAAAACTGTTCACTTACCTTTTTGGTAAGTTTTTGATTTGTAGCATTTTCAAAAATTCTTATCCTTTCATCATCTGTAGGTAGAAACACCTCCCAGACGACATTAAAACGTCTCCACAATGCAGGATCAAGCAGGTGGGCGTGATTTGTGGCTGCTATTAATAGTGACCTACCATTTACTTTATCAATGTTTTGAAGAAGAGAAATAACGATTCGTTTTAACTCACCGAGCTCATTCTTATCACTTCGAAATTTGGCAATCGCGTCTATTTCATCTATAAATATGGCGCACCTGTTTGAAGATAAATATTCAAAAATCTGACTTAAGTTGCTTCCTGTTTCTCCCAAATAGGAGGAAATTAAAGAATCAAAACTGACAGTGTATAAGCGCATTTCCAAAGTCTTGGCTAGGTATTTGGCAATGTGAGTTTTTCCGCATCCTGGTGAGCCGTGCAGAAGAACTGTGTGCCTTGGGGAAAGGCCATCCGCTCTCAGTTTATCTTCGTATTGCCACTCTCCGATGAATTCTTGTATTTCTCGCTCTAAAGTTTCATTCAAAGTTGGTTTTAAAATATTTTCGCTATCTTCTAGGTTTAAGATATCAAGCGGCGGGGGGCTTGGCATAGGATTTGGGCTTGCCATGGTACCAATCCGATCATAGCCACTCTGATTTACAGCGACTTCCATGGCTTTTAAAATTCGATGAGCAGACGTATAATGCTTTTTTTGCTTTTCGCTTTCTGCTAAAGCCTGACCGATCTCTTGTATTGCCTTCCAATCCCTCCTTGAGACAGCCTCAAAAAGGTCTAAAAAGTATCCAACACTAGGCATACTCAATAACTCCCAATTGTATTAACGAATATAACCGTATGTATTTTAAATACTTATTATGTTATCCAATAATAACACTAAAACCCTTGCTTTGGATATTAGCACAAAAAGGGACTTGGAGGCTACTGGTTTACTAGATTACGACCTTCCCCCGTTAACAGGGCCCCCAACACACCCAACCTCTGGCTTTTTTCGCACCTTGACTCCAATCCCTGATCATGCGATAGTTTAGCCGCTTCGGGTGCGGCTCCATATTTTGGAGCCGGATGGAAAACGTAACTTTCTTCCCTGAATTAAATTCCTTGCTTGGCGCATGGAGGGGGCGCAACTTGCGGGTAATAATACGTCCGGCACGCGGATACGAGAAATGCCGCGATTGCGGTCTTCTGTTCAAAGAAGATAACTCATTCCAATGTGAAACCCATGACCGCATTCCCCAAAAAGTGCTTATCCGGGTCCAGGGCAAGGGGAATAGGGATGAGTTCTATGAAGACTTGGACGGCGATCCCCTAACACTTCTAAAGGCCGCCGTTCTCAAAAAGCAAATCCAAAAGGAAATTGATAGAGGAACCTACAACTCAAAGAAATACGAAAAGCGCAGTAAGCGCCTTTACCTCTTTAGAAACTATAAAAAAAAGTACCTCGATAAAATGCGTTGGCGCGCTAGTCTCACACCGGGACAGGACGGCTGGCTTGCGCGAAGTTCGCTTGAGGATATTGAAAAAGCCCACCGCAACTACCTCACCCATTTTGACGAAATGGATATTTCCGATATCGGCACACCGATCATAAAAGACTTCATTGACGAACTGACTGTAAAGGACCCGGACGATAAAGAGAAAAGGAAAAATGCCTCCAACCATCTCAAGAAAAAGCTGGTAGGCCATATACGTCACATGCTTGGCTGGGCACACGAGAGGGGAGATTTAACCGCTCTACCGGCCATGCCGAAGGTCACGGTACACAGGAAGAAAAAGCGTGGCCTGGTAGAAAAGCAACAAGAGGAAATACTGAGAAAAATACCGGACGAACACTGGCCAATATTTGCATGGCTTGTCGAAACTGGCCGCCGTATAAACGAGGCCAGAGCTATGAAGTACCGCGATATTGATTTTAAGCGTGACGCTTACAGGATTGGCGGCGCTTTCGACTGTGAGGTCTATAAACCTTTCCCGAAAGTAGAAGACCACGTTGATGATGAATACGGCCTTACAGACCGGATGCGGGAAATTCTTAAGGTGGCTCTAAATAACCGTCCTGACTTTGGGCCGGATAGTTTCGTTTTCGTAAGAAAATCTGGCAAAGGGAAGCTGATTCCTTACACAGATTTTGCACTGCGCAAAATCTACAACAAGGTCCGAACAGAACTTGGTTATGATGCGACGTTAAACGTTTTCGGTCGACACTCCAAAGGTTGGCAGCTCCGAGAACAGGGATTCGGCTATGATGATATTGCCGATATTTTAGGCAACACCCCTGAAGTTGCCAGGGCAAATTACTCCCACATGAAAGCCGCGCGGCGTGCCCAAATATTAAGCATTTCTTCAAAACGGGGGGCAAAAGGTGGTAACCGCAACTTTAGCGAAAATTAAGTCTTAATTATTCAATTAGTTAACGTTTTACATAGGGGTTCGATCCCCCTCGCCTCCACCAAAAATAAAGAGTCGCCCCTTGGGTGTCTATTTATTTTTGCTAGAAGTGTGAGTCGAACCCCGTTAAGGGGTTTGAGACCGACCTACCCTAAAAAACTTTCAACATTGGGAGTTCCTGCGAGCCGAAGGCGACGCAAATCCCCTCGCCGCTATTAATGTGGGTTTGTGATTTTTATTGTGATTTATGTTTGTGGTGATATTATACGGCTTGGTAAGTAAGAAAAGTTTCAGTAAGTGGAAAGTGGCGGAGAAGGGAAAAATAATTAATGTGCGGAAAGCGCCACGATGTTTGAAAAATTTTTAAAAACCATAAAAGAAGAAATTCGCAGAAGCAATTACGTAATGACGCTTCATGCCGAAGAAGAAATGAACGATGATGATTTAACAATCTATGACGTGGAACATGGAATCCTTACGGGCAAGATCGTTGAACGCCAAAAAGATACTGTCTCTGCGGAGTGGAAATACCGCCTCAAAGGGAAATCACGCGATGGCAAAGGTATTGAGGTAATCGTTAAAAAAGGCGCAGTTGGCAGACTGGTAATTATAACGGTTTATTTGTCATAATTAAGTGCATGAAAGGAAAAAATCATATGAAATGTGACATCTGCGGAAACAAGAGCGCGCAGCTTCGCAAGGTTTCAAGAACGTACGGCAAAGGGAAAAATATTCTGGTCATAGAAAACATTCCCGTTATTAACTGCCCTCACTGCGGAGAAAGTTACATGGAGGCACAAACTCTTCATGAAATCGAACGCATAAAACTCCACCGAAAAAGCTTTTCGGTAAAGCGCCAGATTCCCGTTGCCCACTTTGGATAAGGATTTTCGGATATCCCGACGGCTCATTGATTGATATTAAAAAAAGGGTGGCGTCCCCCTTTCTGTGACTTTGTTTAAACTTATTCTATAATTCTTCTCAAGGAAATCGATAGCTCATACTCGAAAAGCTCCACGCCTTGGATTCTCAATGTTGCTAGCCGAAGATCATCAGAGATGGCGCGAGCGATGATCATTCCCTTTACCTTTTGCCCTGGCGTTGCCAAATACTTTTCAATCCATCCCATGTACCGAAGAAGTTGCCCGATGGCTCTGTCATATCCCTTTTTGACCTTGAGTTCGATCACGACGAAATCTTGTTCGTCCTCAACGGCCAGAATGTCAACACTTCTACTTCCGACAGGAAACTCCACGCCGTTGATGTCCCCATCCTGGTAAACAGCTAGCGAAGGTCTTATTACATGAAGGTTTTTCGCTAAGAAATTCTTGAGGTCATTCTCGTACGCGAACTCATGCGGCTCGGTGGCTGAATCTTCTCCATTGTCGGCGTCTTCCGCGACGCTTGGTTCTGAATCTTGCTTGTATATAGGCTGTGGGTCCGAATCCTTGATGTAGAGACGGAAATTCGAGCCATCAATCTGAAAGAGAAGATCGTCCGCTCCATTCGGCCGCAGGTTGTGATGAACTCGGCTGGGTGCATTTGTGGACATCACAATGAGGTGAGCGTTGACGGTGCCCGGTTTGAGTTTTAGGTAGTGCTCTTGGAACCAGGTTAGAATCTCCTTTCTGGTGAAGTGGCCACCCTTGCTGAGTGACTTACGTTCGATAAGTCCAAAGCCTTTCGCAGGAGGAGGGATAAAGGAAGAGACGAACCCCTTGAAGAGTTCCTTCGTAGATTTATTATAGATGCTTGGCATGGTATTTCCTCTTCTCAACATAATAAGGGGACACCATATTAAATTCAACAGGCTGACTTATTCGAAAAGCGACCATAAAATGCGCGAAGTTACGCCGGGTTACATCTGATTAGATTGCCGTCATCCGTCTCTAGTTTCCAAAATCCGCTGTGCAAAATTCGTGACTTTGCATCTACCAGTTTCAAATGTCCTTTATCAATTACCAAAACGCCGTCGGCCTTTACAAGCCGGCGCATTTCCTTTAAGAAACGGTCGGGTTGCGGCACCATGTGGATAACATCGATGCAGTAGATTAGATCCGCAACCGCGTCCGGCAACCGGCACGAATAGTCAA
>QIDD01000096.1 GCA_003230355.1 Methanobacteriota archaeon | reverse complement strand
ATTTCATATTCACTTTTGGGTGATCTACGTTTTTCCGCCAGTTTACGCTGACGCTAAACTGTCGCAAAAATCTGTCGAAAAAGATATCGACTCCAATCGAACAAAAACGTTCGATTGAATGTTAAATATTCAATTTTCATTGGAGCATTTCCGTCCTAATTCGTATTTCGAATTAATACAAAACATAGTTTTGTAGGACAGAAATGCGGGTCTTTCTTTCAGGCGGGTTTTTGTTTGGCGCAGATTTTGGTTTAAACTGCATCTATGGAGCGTTTTGCGCTAGCAAAATTCGGGTTTCTTTTCAGGCGTGTTTTCTTTACACAAAGAAAAGATGCAGGGGGAGGGATTTGAACCCGCGTACTCCTGTGAGATCGGATCTTGAGTCCGACGCCGTTGGCCACTTGGCTACCCCTGCAAGTATGTGTGTGGGTTTGGTTTTTTGTTTTTTTGTTGTTTATTACCCCTCATTTAAATTATTTGTATCTACGGGCTTGTAATATTTTTGAGTGTTATTTTGATTTGAACTGTTTTTCCGGCTAGGGGGTGGTTGTAGTCTGCGATGACAGTGTCTGGGCCGGCGTCTGTGTATGTCAGATATCTTTTGTCTGGTGTTAGAAAGGTTTTGCCCAGTTCTGGGTTGAATGTTGTTTTTATGGTTTCAGCGCGGGTTTCGATTTTGATTGTTCCGCCAAGACCTGTGTATATTGAGCCGTTTACTGCATTGTGTCTAATTGATATGGTGTCTGCCTCTATGTCTGTTACTGTTGAGTTCCAGTGTTTATACCAGGATATCTGCATGTCTTTTTTCGGTGTTTTTTCGAAGAGCGTCTGAAACTCCTTGCTGGACAATGTTTCAAATATGGGCAGGGTGAATGATCTGGGCTGGGTCTGCACAAGCTCCTCTTTACGGGTCCATCCGAATATCTCGGCAGGCTCGGTTATACTGTGTGTGTCGCCGATTTTCATGGTTTTTACTGTGATGCTGAATGTTCTGCTTGCCGGATCAGCAGATTCAACGTCAACTATGAATTGTAAGGGTTCAAATCCGCGGGGATGCATTGATTCGATCAGCTCTTTATTGGGTGACGTTTCAGCCTCCACTTTTATAGACGTGTCAAAGACCTCGTCCTGCCATGTTACTGTGTAATCAATGCTTACCAGATCCCCTTTTTCCGGCTGGCCAAGACCTGGCATAATTGTTGTGGACGTCGTAGTGATCTGGGTAGTTGTGGATGTGGTTGAGTCGACCAGCGGTTTTGATCCGATGCAGCCTGAAAAGAGTATTAGAAACAGGGTTAAAAGGAGTGCGGTTTTTTTCATGCCGCCGCCTTTTCAACTGCGTCCACGGTTATCTCAAAGATCAGTGTTTTGCCTGCAAGAGGGGGGTTAAAGTCCATGAGGAAGTGGGTGTCATTGATTATAATGAACCTGCCACTACCGGAGTGTGACTGGATCTCTACGCCTTCTTTGGGTGTGAAGGTTTCGATGATGGTTCCAGTTTCCACTACTATGTCAAAGGACCCTATTTCAGAGTTTACGGTGGAGGTGTTTACAATGCTTTTCAAGACCACGGATCCACCGTTTACAGCGATGATTTCAGCCTTCCACTCCCGCCAGGGCACAATGGTTCCCACTACAAACTCAGTAAGCCCAGTAGCCTCAGTGAGGTCGTTAAATGTTACTGATTCAACTTTGTCGATAACAGCGATCCTCGGCGCGATCTGGGTCAGATTTTTATTCCACTCATAACCCTTCTCAGGGGGAATGGATGCTTCTCGCGTCTCACCTTCTTTCATCCCGATAACCGTTTCTTCAAATCCCTCGATAACCTCGTCAGCGCCGATGGTGAATTTTAAAGGTGTGTAAACGCTGCGGGAATTAAATGTGTCAGTTTTCTCGATAACCGGGCTTTCAGCAACATCCTGAATATTCGTGTCAAAGACCTTCCCGTTCTCAAGCTTGCCAGTATAATAGACGAAGACTGTGTCACCCTCTTCGACGACAACACCGTTTGATGCGCATCCTGCGATAAGAATCACGATGGCAAGTATGAATAGAACCTTTTTCAAAACACTCAACCTCCTGGCATTTAGGTGTCTTTAAGCTTTTTAAGCGCGATACTTCGATTACAATTTGGACAGCGAACACGATAGGGCCGCTTCTTCAGATCAACCGTTCCTTTACCCTCTTCCTGGCAGTAAGGACATTCCATGGCGTAGCTGTGATCATCATCCCCGCCGCGCTTCCAAACAATAATGCTGCCGGTCTCCTCACCCTCTTTATTTGTGAGCAGGCGCCGGGAGAAATATTTGAATTCACCTGGCTTGATCTTTTTGAGGTCGAATGGTGGTTGAATCATATCTGCATGTGTCTCATCACTACTCTTTAAAGGTTGCGGTTTACACTGGGGCGTCTCATTATATGAAGCCTTGCTGTGAGACTACGTTTAGAAAAACAACCTCTGATTTCGAGCCGCTATTCTCTGTTTCGGCAACTACTTCAACCCTGTATTTACCGGGTACAGCGCTTTCTTCAAGTCTTCCAACAAATATTATAGTCCGTGATTCACCTGGCTTAAGCGTGAAGCTTCTGCGCTCAGGCCGCTCGATAACCAGCCCTTCTGTTCCGTCAACATCCACTGTAATGGTTTCAGTATCGTTACCGATGTTTTCCACTGTCGCCTCAATCGAGACCGGCACCTCTTTGTCAAGGCTTATCTGTCCTGGATCAACCTTTCCTTTAAGCCTGATATTTTCCTGCGACCCCATAGTGCAGCCGAGAAAAAGAAGTGTAACTATTAGAACGGCAAAAACCCTGGAATTCATGGATACAATCTGTCCAGTGGTGGTAATATATTCCTTTTGGTGTCAGGCTAATAGGATTTAGCGATGAGCAGGACTTCTTTTCCCTCGCCGCTGCAGTTGACACAATTGCCCTCTGGCTTTTCACCATTTGTTCCGAGCAGCGTTGCGCCGAGCACTTCTTCAATCTCAAGGCCGCAGCTCTTCTCCCCGCACCAAACCGTGCGAATGATGCCTCCCTTCTCTTTAAGTGCTGCCTGAGCATCATCAAGAGACTCTGCGTCTGAAAACCACAGGCGAAACTCCTTTGCCGCCGACTTTTTCATATCTCCCGTGATACTGTCAAGGACTGTTTTGACTTCTTGTTTCAACTCCGAGAGTTTCACAGTTTTTTTCTCACCGCAGTCGCGGCGCACGAGAACAGCAGAATTTGAAGCAGCGTCACGGGGTCCGATCTCAACCCGTAGGGGTACACCTTTCATCTCCCACTTATGGAATTTGCTCCCAGGCGTGGATTCAGAAGTGTCAACATGCACTCTAACCCCCTCTAAGTGTGAAACCGCGTCGGAAACCGCTTCTCTAACAATCTCTTCTTTGCCCTTGAAAAGAATCGGCACAACCACGCATTGAAACGGCGCAACATCCGGCATAAGGCTTAGTCCTTTGTCATCGCCGTGAACCGCGAGAATAGATGCCACAACCCGATCAGAGATTCCGTAGCAGGTTTGATAAGCGTATTCCTGCTCACCCGCGGGGTTTTCAAACATGATGTCAAAGGTCCGGGCGAAGGTTGAGCCCAGGTTATGCACTGTTCCTATCTGAAGTGTTCGGCCGTCGGGCAGCACAGTGTCAAAGGCCATCGTGTAATCTGCGCCTGGAAACTTATCCCACTCCGGCCGCTTCGAAACAACATAGGGTATTCCAAGGCCATCAAAGAACTCTTTGTAAATCTCAATCGCAGTTTGCACCTGTTTTTCCGCGTCTTCATATGTGGAGTGCGCGGTGTGAGCCTCCTTAAAAGTCGTTATCTCACGTAGTCGGATGAGTGGGCGCGTGGCCTTAGTCTCATATCGAAAGGTGTTCACAATCTGATACACTCGAAGCGGCAGATCAGCGTGGCTCCTTATCCAGAGCGCGAACATCGGATAGATCGCGGTTTCAGAGGTTGGACGGATTGCGAGCTTCACGTTGAGCTCAGTTAGGCCGCCGTGGGTCACCCAATACACCTCTTCTTCAAATCCCTTAACATGGATCGCTTCTTTCATGAACTCGTCTTCAGGGATGAGAAGCGGAAAAAGCGCTTCATCATGACCGGAATCATCGAGCAGAGTCCTGATCCTCTTTAGAATCCGCGCCCGCAGCTTATGGCCGTAGGGATACCACACATAGGTTCCTTTAATCGGATATCTGATGTCCAGTATTTTTGCTCTGTCGATTATGTCGTTTAACCACGTGCTGAAATCGGATTTCAACTTTTCTTTTCCGCTCAAATCGTATCACCTAAAGCCCCAGCAGCAGGGCGTCGCGCGTCCCTGGTCCGAAGCCGAATATGAAGAATACAAATCTTACCATTATGTAATATATATCTGACCCCTCGTCCTCTTCCTCCTCTTTCCATTTCTCAAGCAGATAAAGCGCGCCCAGGACAACAACGATCTTCATGGGTATCATCACAAATGCGGTTCCAGCTGCGTTGATCAGTATTTCAGGCAGGATGTGCTCCTCTGCAAAACCGTATTTGTCGATCCCGATAAATGTGGCTGAGCCGTCGAGCATGTGTCCGAAGATTATTGCGAGATTTACTGGTTCCCGAAAGATACGCGTTGCCTGCATGAAGTTTGAGACAATATATATTGCCCCGGTGACAATCGCTGCGAGGAGGACGGGCTGAAATATCTCTAGAGGTGACTCCATCTGGGCAAACAGCAGGATTGAAAGATAGAGTGCCGGCGGTGTGCCCAGAACTACCGCGCCTTTCCAATAAGCGGTGCCCTGATTTTTGTCTTTCAATAATCTTCCCTCCCAGTAAAATCACGGCTCCAAAGACGACGCCCACAATATGAACACCCGGGGTTACACTCCACCACTTGCTTTTTTCAATGACACCTGCATCCACCAGCACGCGAAGGGCGAGTGCGAAGACTATAACCGGTGTCATGGCATAGACAAAATACTTGTCAAACTCGATTCGCGTGAACAAATATTGTTTGGCAAGCCAGAGTATGATGAGAAGGATTACAATTGCCACCGCATAGTCCATTGGTGTGTAAGCTGCCATAATACATCGTGCAACTCAACCAGGGGTTTTAAAGGTTTTGGGCTGAACACTCAAAATCCATGCAGTTGGGTGGGACTTCGGGTTTAATTTTACATGATTTAACCCCCTTTTTTTCCGAAAGTTTTATCAATTAAAACATTTCAGCAAGTTAAGGTTTCAAATACCAAAAAAAAACTGCAGGGGGTTAGACTTGGAATTCTGTGCTGAATGTAAAAGTTTGATGGTCCCGAAAGAGGTGGGGACTCGAAAGATTTTAGTTTGCAGGAGCTGCGGCCATGAAAAGAAGAAGCTCAAAGTGGGGGAATACAAGATCACCGAATCCGGCGGCAACAAACAACGTGACGTTGTTGTAATCGAGGAGGAGTCAAAGACAGATTTGGAGGAGCGGCGCAGGTATCTTGACGATCTCTACGGTGTTGGCGAGGACGGCGACTTCGAAGAATAAACTCCTTTAGCTGTCCTGCACTTTTCTTTTAACTGTGTCTCTGTAACGCGATAGAACTCCTCGGGGGACCTCTTTTTCAACCGGCGCCCAGCCTTTTTTACGCTCTCTTAATGTGTTGTCATTGATGTTGAGATCGATTCGCCGCTCCCTCAGGCTTATACGTATCTCGTCACCATCCTGCACATAGGCTATGGGCCCTCCGAAATATGCCTCAGGCTCAACGTGGCCGATGGAGATGCCTTTTGTTGCACCGCTGAACCTGCCGTCTGTGATGAGCGCTATCTCAGAATCCAGACCCAGACCGCTGATCGCTGAGGTGGGGTAGAGCATCTCCCTCATCCCTGGTCCGCCTGCCTTTCCCTCGTATCTTATGACGATCACTGTGCCCGCCTTTAGGTCCCGGTTTTTTATGAAATCAGTTGCTGACTCCTCACTGTCAAAGACACGGGCATGTCCAGTGAATGGATCAGGCACATCCTTGGAAACCCCGCTCTCTTTGATAACAGCACCCGCCGGCGCTAGGCCGCCTTTTAGAATGAGGATCCCGCCTTTCACAGAATAGGGGTTGTCAACAGATCTGATGACACTTGTGTTTTCAACGGCCGCATCCGCCCACACCCGTCCGCTCACAGTGAGATTATCTTTTATGAGCCCGGATTTTTTCAGCTCACTCACTACCGCTGGCACGCCGCCGGCCTTTTCAAAATCTATCATCATAAAGTCGCTTGAAGGCGCGATCTTCACGATATTCGGGGTTTTCTGGCTGATCTCGTTTATCCGCTCCAAGTCGAAATCGTAGCCTGCTTCCTCTGCGATTGCGGGGATGTGCAGGACTGTGTTTGTACTTCCGCCGATTGCCATGTCCACTGCAAAGGCGTTTTCAAAGGCAACTTCATTCATCACATCGCGGGCGGTGACACCAGATTTGACAAGCTGCAAAATTTGTCTGCCGCTCTCAGTTGCAAGTCTGCGTTTTTTCTCATGCACAGCATGGGCTGTTGCGCAGCCTGGAAGACTCATTCCAAGTGCCTCTGTAACACAGGCCATGCTGTTTGCAGTATAGAGCCCAGCACAGGAGCCGGGTCCGGGACAGCATTTTCGAACAATGCTTTCATACTCATCCTGCGT
>QIDD01000095.1 GCA_003230355.1 Methanobacteriota archaeon | reverse complement strand
CCGAATCAACAGATATAAGCTCTTTACTCACAATCTCGGATACCTTCGTCTTAGGGCTGAGCTTCTTGGCAACCGCTTTTACAATATCGCCGCCTGTCACAAGCCCCATGGGATTTCCGATCTTGTTGTTTACAATGATTGTGCGCGTGTCACGTTCAACCATCATCTGCGAAATATCCTCAATAGTGCAGTCAACACCACAGGATTCCACGCCCCTTCGCATCGCCTCTTTAACAGGTGGAAGCTTCATCATCTACTCACCCTCGTCAAGCTTGATTTCGCCAAGCCGGCGTTTAAGCTGCGCCATCTCAGCCTTTGCGTTGTCAATGTCATGCACAATATGGGTTATGTATGATAGGAAGTAGATGAAATAGCCGATAAAAATGGTGTCCATCACAACTACAAGGTCTATGCCGGTGACCTCAAAGCGCATGAATGCCACCACCTTTTCAAGTATGAAGATAAATGTAAGAAGCAAAAGCCGCCTCCACCACTCAGATAGCTGGCTGTAAAATCGCATGTATCGCACTGCAAGCAGCGCAAGCAAAAAACCTAAAAATATGTTTATCAATTCTAAAATTTCGTTAACCGATAGTTCAACCATAAACCCTTCACCGCAACAATAATCTATTCGAGCCTATATAAATCTGATGTAAACATTTCTGGCCGTTACATCTCATTGAGGCGTTTTATTCCGAGCAGGTCCATCACCGAACCCTGGACATTTGTAAATGCCTTTACAATGGAGAGTCTGAAACCCTCCTTTTCGCTTCCGAGCACCTTCGCCGACATGTAGAAGCTGTGAAAAGCGTTTGAAAGCTCGATTGCATAAGTTGCCATGATTGAGACCTTTCTAGAAAGAGCAGCCCCCTCAACAATCTCAGGAAACCGTGATAGGGTTTTTATTAGCTCCCTCTCTTCCACTTCGATATTGCCTTGGATACAGGCGTCAAAGCTTTTTTTCTCTTCTATCTTTGAAAGAATCTTTTTCGCCCGTGCAAAAGCATACTGCACGAATGGCGCGCCCTGCCGCTCAAAATCAAGGGCCTCATCCCACTTGAAAACCATGGATTTTTCAGGTGCAATACGGACTATATTGAATCTGACCGCGCTCACGCCTATGTCTTCAGCAATCACCTTGGCATCTGATTCACCCAGTTCGGTTCTGCGCATCCCTATCTCTTCAAGCGCTTTTTCCACAGTTTCATCGACAAGTTCGTCAGCAGATATGAACACTCCTTTTCGAGTGGACATCCCGCCCTGTGGAAGCGAGATAAACTCGTGAATAATAAACTCAGGCGCTGGAAGACCCAAAAGGTCCAGTCCCGCTGAAAGCTGCATTGACACAAGCTTGTGATCCGCACCCCACACATTCACGGCGCGGCCAAGGCTCATCTTCCAGGCGTGGTGCGCAAGGTCGCGGGCGATATAAAGCGATGTCCCGTCACCCCTGACAATAACCATGTCTTTTTCAATCCCATATTTTGTGAGATCGATAAGTAGCGCGCCCTCTTCGGATTTAGCAAAACCAGATTTTGAGAGACGTTCAATCACAGATTCAACCGAGCCGTCAAGCACAAAACTGCTCTCCCAGACAAACTTGTCATGGTGTATTCCAAGCCTCGCCAGAGTCTCTTTAATCCCTGTGAGGCAGTATTCAACGGCCTGCTCAAACTCAGCTACCGCCTCTTTCTCGCGCGCCTCATATTGGGTGAGTATCTCTGACACTTCAGAGTCCAGGTCCTGCTCCTCAATCTCACTACTCGCCCGGATATAGACCTTGGCTGTTGCATGATCTGCTTTACCCTCTGGAATCCCATATCTGCGTCTGCCCCAGACAACCTTTGCAGCCTGCTTACCCATATCATTCAGATAATAATGTACTTCCACAACGTGTCCTGCGAATTTGAGTATTCTGGCCAGTGTGTCGCCGATTACAGCGTTTCGGAGATGTCCGATGTGCAGGGGTCCATCCGGGTTTGCCGAGGTATGTTCAACAATCACCTTCTCCTTCTTTTCCCCGCGGCCAAAGTCAGGCCCGATACCCTCTAAAAACTCTTTTGCAAAGACTGTGTAGTTGATATAAAAATTGATATAACCAGCTTCGGCCTGCACATCTGCAATAAGCCCGGTGGCCGTGATTTTTTCTGCCAGCATCTCAGCGATTTCAGCAGGCGGCTTTCTAAGTGTCTTCGCAAGCTGGAAGCACACATTTGTTGAGAGGTCGCCGAAACGCGGAACCGTGGGGAGGGTAAACACAGGCTCAAGCGTAATACCCTCCTGTTCAGCGAGCGAGCGGATTTTCTCCTCTGCTTCTCTGCGAAACTTTCCAAACATAGATTGAATGAAAAAGCAACTGGCTTATTAAAGCTTTTGAATAGGGCAGAGCTACGCTCCGACATCACTAGTATCTATTATAACCTGCCAGGGGTCTTTAAAGGAGAACTTGCTTCCAGACATTTCCCTGCAGCGATCACTCTTTACTGCTCGGCGCGTCGCCATTAGAGGCTGCCATAAATCAACGATGAAAAGCACGATAAAAAAAGCGAAGGCTGCTGCAATACGGGGCGCGTAAAGGGGGTGAAGCACAAATATTGCCGCAAAGGCAGAGGCGAAGGCAATGTAAAAAAGCGGGAAATAAGTGTAGACAATGACTATTTCACCTTCGCTTTCACGCCGCTCATGAAAAATCCCCATACATTGAAAATAGTGGCCTTGACATATATAAAAATTTTTAACCCAATCAGCCTGGTCTGAACCGAAGTATCGCTGCAATCCCGCCAAACGCCATGAGCTGCGAACCCTCCTCAGTCTCAGTAGATATAACTTCAACCGTCCCGCCCTTCTCCCTCACACGCTCGGCAAGCTCTTCAATCGAACTCTTGTGCTCCACGATTTCAAGAGACTTATCACCGCAGCCCGGACAGCTTTTCTTCGAAAGCTCTTCTTCAAAGGAACTGAGGTCTTTAACAGTTTTCTCCTCGACAGATCCGCAGGACTGACAGCGTATGCGAACCCGAAAAGACTCCTGAGCCTCAGAAACTAAAAGAGTTTCTACAGCCCCCATGTCGATTAAGCCTCGAACCTCTGAATCACCATATCCCGCCAGCCCCTTATCCTTAATCACCTCAGAAAGAAACCTCTGCATAAGCGCCTTCTCACGATTGATATCCATCCCCTTGAAAAGATTCGCCGACGCGTCCACAAGCTCGCTTAAGCCGAACTCATTTGTATAAGATACATCCAAGACGTCGAGAAGTTTTTTCCTAAGCTCGTGATGCAGATACTCTTCTTTTACGAAAAAATCCTTTGTAGGCCCAGGTCCGCCGATGATAAATCCCTTGAGATCGGTCATGTTCAAAAAAACCTTTTCACAGTGCCGCGCGATTCTCACAAAAAACTCGTGGGCAGCAATCTCCCTAAGCCGCGCATACCTGGCCTGGCTCTGACCTCCTTTATGGGTTTTACCAGGCACATTCGATGTGAGCTTGACTAGGGACTCTACATTCTTGCCCTTTAGAACTCCCAGCGCCGCCTCACGCCGATCCATAACCAGCAATCCGAATGTCCCACGCTCTGCAAGCATATCTCTGAGTGGGTCAAGAAAGAACTGTGAATCACAGTGATATCGATAGGTGGAGAGAAGTTTTGGCGGCGTTATGATATGCACCTCGATTTTATCCTGAGTCCCCTTTGGAATCGTTCCAACGAGAAGGATAAGACCGTTTTCACCTACATTCGGGATGATCTTCAGCCGCTGCATAATAGTTTCAAGGGCTGAGGTTACATTTTTCATCGTGCGCTTTGACTTGATGTTTGAAGCCTGCGAGTATTCATCGCGCATCTGAGACATCACATCGTCAAGATTCTTATCAGGCGGAATGTAGAGGCTTACAAGCTCTGTTCCGCGGCCGCGCTTTCCCTCTAGCTCTGCTAGCTCCTTTTTCAAGAGATGCATATCCATTGAGCTAACATCAGTCATGACACCATAGATAACGGGCGGTGTTTTTAAATCTACTGTGAAAACATTTTAAATACTAACCCCGATAGTATCGTTTTGATTGTCATGTTAAAAAAAGTCAAAGTAACACTTCTCGACATTGAAGAGGGCCGGCCTGAAATCACCTTAACCGAAGCGGATGCTGAGGAGCTGGGGCTTCATGTTAAAGACCGTGTGAGGCTTACAAGCGATGGAAAAGTAGCTGTTGGAATAGTCAATATCGCGTCTAAAGACCTTGAGCCTGGGACGGTTCTCGTCTCCCCTGAGATAAGCCGGTCCTGCGGGCTCACATCCGGGCAAACCGTTGAGCTTGCGCCTGCGAAAAAACCCCTAAGCGTTGCCTTCATCAAAAAGAAGATGGATAAAGAGACGCTTTCAAAAGATGAGTTTTTAGCGATAGTTAAAGATGTGCTTGAAAACAGGCTTTCCGAAACCGAGATCGCGGCTTTCATCGCAGCACTCTATATCAATGAAATGACGATGAATGAGACCGAATCACTCACCCGCACTCTTGCCGAGACCGGGGAGATAATCAACTTTGAAGACCGTGTGATATTTGACAAACACAGCATCGGCGGTGTTCCCGGAAACAAGGTAACCCTTCTTATCGTGCCCATCGTTGCAGCAGCAGGGCTCACCATTCCCAAGACCTCGTCGCGGGCGATCACGTCGGCCTCAGGTACAGCAGACACGATGGAAGTCCTTGCGCCTGTAACTTTCAACGCCGAGGAGATTGTCGGCATTGTAAATCAGGTGAATGGGATTATCTGCTGGGGCGGAGGCGTAAACCTTGCGCCTGCCGATGACCTCTTCATAAAAGTTGAGCATCCCCTGGCGCTGGACCCGCACAACCTGGCGCTCTGCTCGGGTAATGGCGAAAAAGATCGCAACAGGCACGAATTTTCTTGTAATCGACCTGCCCATGGGCAACGGGACCAAGATCAAAGACCTTGAAGAAGCAGAGAAATATGCGCATGATTTTATCGAGCTGGGTAGGCGCATTCATATCAAGTGCGAGTGTCTCATAACCTATGGCGATAAGCCGGTGGGCCGAGCTGTTGGGCCTGCTCTGGAGGCGCAGGAAGCGCTTCGCGCCCTTGAAGGTGAAGGGCCGTCAAGTCTCATCGAAAAATCCACAGGTATCGCTGGAGTTCTGCTCGAAGCAGGCGGCGCGGCGGCGCGGGGTGAAGGCAAGAAAAAAGCGCTTGAAATTCTGCGATCCGGCGAGGCGCTTCAGAAGATGAAGGAGATCATCGCGGCCCAGGGGGGCGACCAGAATGTTACGTCAAATGATATTAAACCAGGCAAGTATAATGCTCGTGTATTGGCTGAAAGCGACGGATATGTTGTAACTGTGAACAACAAGGCGGTTGTGGATATTGCGAGGGCGGCGGGCGCCCCCCGTGCGAAGGGTGCTGGTCTGCTTCTATTGAAGAGCAAGGGACACAGCGTACGCGCAGGTGACACTCTTTTCGAGGTTTATTCTGATTCAAAATATTTGCTTGATGAGGCGGTGAAACTCGCCCGCCAAAACATGC
>QIDD01000094.1 GCA_003230355.1 Methanobacteriota archaeon | reverse complement strand
AAAAAGAAAGGCAGTAACTGTTGACACACCCATAAGCAGCGGAATGCTGAAGAGCGGAAATGTCAAGAGCGCATCTGTGGGCAGGAAAAGCCGTGCGCCGATAAACCATACAACATACTCAGCGACACTGTAAAGAAGGGTGATTTTAAAAACACCTTTGAAAAGCAGGCTAATGTTTTCACTTGTAGAGATAATCTTGCCAGGCAGATAACCTATTAGAAAAATCTGTGTTATGCTCCACACGCCTGCAAGCACAAAAAACTCCTGAGAAGGAATTACGAGTCCGAAGTGAAGCTGAGTCCCATGCGCGACAAAAAGTACAATCGAGCTTGAAATCACGCCGAGGCGCGGCTCAAAATGAGTGGACCCTGTGAGCGGAACAGCAAAGGCAAAAAAAAGTAGGATATTCGTTGCTGGCAAAAAAGAAATGACCCCTGCAATAACAGGATAAATCCCTGTTGCAAAGCCAAATATAGTCCCGGCAATAACCGCTATTAGTACGCTTTCAAACCCCAGCCCCAAAAAAGATTCAAAGTTAATTTCCGGTAAATCCAAATTTACTAACCTCTTTTTAAGGCTCTCTTGCACACCTTCCTCACTCATCTTCTGACCTCTCTCTACACCTATTGTCCAGGATATAAAATATTTTTTAATAATAACGATGATATATAAATTTGTAGGGTTTTATCAAGTCCCTGCGGCCCTTTGATTTATATGGGATGGCACGTAAATCAGGAGGTGATGATTCAGATCGACTGCGATTTTCACATCCACAGCAGGTTCAGCGCCGCAACATCAAAAAACATGACACTTGAAACCATCTCTCAAGGCGCGCGACAAAAGGGACTTGATGTTGTGGCCACAGGCGACGCGCTGAACAAATTTTGGCTTGAGGAGATCGAGGAGCTGAGCTTCAAAGACGGCCTTGGAGAACATGGCGGCTGCCGTTTTATCGTGACAACAGAGGTTGAAGATCAAAACAGGGTGCATCACCTCATATTGTTCCGGGAACTGGAATCCGCCCATCTGCTTCGAGGACTTGTGGAGGATTTGTCGCCGGATATTGATCGGGACGGACGCCCTCATCTGCGTGCTGGTGGAGAGGAGATTGCCAGGGCATGCCACGAGTCAGGGGCGCTTGTCGGGCCGGCACATGCATTTGTGCCCTGGACCTCTGTGTATAAAGAATTCAACACCCTGAAAGAATGTTATGGCGCTGAAAAAGTGGATTTTCTTGAGCTTGGGCTCAGCGCTGACACTGGACTGGCGTCCTCTATTTCCGAGCTTCGGGGAGTGGCTTTTCTTTCAAACAGCGACGCCCACTCGGCATCGCCTCACCGGCTTGGACGCGAGTTCAACCGACTGAGCGTTGAGAAAGAGTCTTTTGAGGAGATTCGAAAGGCCATTTTTGGCGAGGACGGCAGGGGTATTATTCTCAATGTTGGACTGGACCCGCGGCTTGGCAAATACCACCGCACAGCCTGCATAAAATGTTACAGGCATTTTTCGCTTGAAGAGGCAGAGGGTTTTCGATGGCGCTGCCCAGAGTGCCGGGCGCGGATCAAAAAAGGTGTTTTCGAACGGACAGGCGAACTTCGAGATGGCCCTGAAACTGTGCGGCCCAGGTACCTGCGCATAGCACCGCTTGCCGAGATCATTTCAAAGGTTGTAGGCGTGAAATCAGTTTATTCAAAGAAAGTATACGGAATTTGGAGCGCTCTTGTGGAGGCCAACAAATCTGAAATCGCAGTTCTCCTTGACGCATCTATTGAAAGCATTGCCAAGGTTGATAGGGCTGTTGCGGCGGCGATTAAGCTTTATCGGGAGGAGAAGTTCACGATTTCTGAGGGCGGTGGCGGCAGGTACGGCGAGATAAATTTCGATCTTTCAAACCCCGTGCCAAAGCAAACTGTGCCTGTGAGTCGGCAAAAAAGCCTTGACACGTTTTAAACCGCTGAGATAAGCTAGCATGCCTTATTTGAATATATAACCGGTGCGGGCAGACCAAAAAAGCAGGTCCAGCTCTTCAACCGGTATCTCTGCAGAGTCTGAAAAATCCATCATCTCCTCTTCCCGCTTTAGATAGTCTTTTTCTGAGTTCAGGTTTCCCTGTCCGCTCGTTAAATCAAGCTCGGCGAGACAGCCCATTACATGGCGGTCTACAATCGCAATCCCCCGGTATCGACCGGTGTTTCGCAGAAAATGGCTTGCCTCTTTCATGCCAATGCCCAGTCCCCGAAGCTCTCCTCGAAGCCAGCTGCGAAAATCCGCAGGCGTTGTAAAATCCCTCTCCATTTCTAAAAGCCCGTTGAGCGACTGCTCCCTCTGGGGTGATGCAAACCGCTCCCACGCCCTGATGATATATCGTGATTTGTTCCTCCAGAACCGGGTTTTTTTAAGCCCTTCTTCAAGCTCGGAGCGTCTGGATTCAGGGTCTCGGAGCACACCTTTTTTTACAAGATCGGCAACGATTCCATCGCACACCCTGCCGCTGGACTGCGGCGTAAGTATGCAGTAACAGAGCTCATAAAAAATCCGGGTCTCAGAACCAGATAATATAGCGGTGAACTCACCGAGTCGCTTTTCAACACCCCTGAGATTTTTCTTCCGAAAACTCTTGAGCCCCTCTAAATCCAGCCTCTGTGGACGAGAAACTTGTATTGGAGTTGTCAAAGTGTATTCATGGGCCGTGGACTTCACACTTTAGGCCTGAATTGTTAACCTTATCAGCGGATATTGATACAGAGAGTTTTTCAATCAAACATTGCTATAGGTGTTTTATGAAGGCTGTTGTTGTCATGCTCGTGGGAGATGAACCGGAGGAGCGGCTTTCAGAGATCATGTCGCTTGCCGAGACTGCGGGATATGAGGCGGACCAGGTGTTTACACAGAAGGGTCGTGCGAGCAGAAAATATGTTGTGAGAAAAGGCAAGGTTTCTGAGATCAGAGACTATGTGGCGGAGCACAACCCTGAGGTGGTTGTCTTTGAAAACCTGCTCACATCACGGCAGACGCTTGCCCTTGAAGACTCTCTCGGCGTGCCTGTAATCGATAGATTTGACCTGATACTAAATGTTTTTGAGATGCATGCAAAGAGCCGTGAGGCCCTGCTTCAAATCGAGCTTGCCAGGCTGAAACGCAGGCTGCCCTATATTAAGATGTATCTCTCACGCAAAGTGCGAACCGAACACCCTGGTTTCGGCGGGAGCGGTGAGTTCATCGTTCACAGCACGCTTACAACTATTCATCGCAGGATCAAGTCGATTGAACGCAGCCTCAAAGGTTTTGAGCGCAGAACAGATTTGCAGAGAAAACGCAGGAAAAAGGTTGGACGGGTGGTCTCACTGGCGGGCTACACAAATGTAGGTAAAACAAGCCTTCTCTACGCGCTTACAGGCGTGAAAAAACCTGTGCGAGACGAGCTTTTCACGACGCTTCGAACCAAGACTGCAAGCTTCACACTGAACCAAACTAAATACATGGTTTGCGACACTATCGGGTTTATCAGAAATATCCCGCTTCAGCTCATCCACGCCTTTCAAGCGACGCTTCATGACATCGCAAGCTCAGATCTCATCCTCATCGTAAGCGACACGTCTCTCGATGAAGAGGCCTTTTTCCGAAGAAAACAGATATGCGAAGACGCGCTCATGAGTATCGGCGCAAACGAAACCTTGTGGCTGGATGTAGAAAACAAGATCGATTCCGGCAGACCCCGGCTCAGCGGCTCAGTCGCGGTCTCGGCAAAGACTGGTGAGGGCGTTGAGTTTTTAAAACATGAGATTGAGAGGATGCTTTCACATGATTGATAAAGCAGTTAACAAGTCGGTTCAGGCGATTCGTAGAAAAGGGCTCAGCCGGGCCCGGGCCCGCAGCAAAGCGAGCAGCTGGAGAGAAGAAGACACACTTGGGAGCCGCCTCGTTGACACAGGAGTTGTTATCCTTCCAACGCGGGGCTGCAGCTGGGCCCGTAAATCAGGCTGCACCATGTGCGGATATATCTATGACGCCGGTGACCTAGGTGATACTGAGCTGGCCCAGTTGTTCAAAGACGCAGTATCGAGTCTGGGCCCGGTTGAGTATCTCAAGATTTTCACCTCAGGCAGCTTTTTTGACAGCCGGGAGGTGTCAGATGAGCTTCTTCAGTCGATTGTTCAAACAGTAAACGATGCGGGTGTAGAGCAGCTTCAGGTGGAGTCTCGGCCGGAATATGTTAAAGCAGGCGGGCTGTCAAAGATTGTTGACATGCTCAACGCCCAGCTTGAAGTTGGAATCGGGCTTGAAACATCGTCAGATCTTGTCAGAGAGAAATGTGTTAACAAAGGCTTCAGCTTCGCTGACTATGAAAAATCAGTGAAAATCTGCAACTCTAAAGAAGTACTCGTGAAAACATATCTACTATTAAAACCGCCATTTATGCTTGAGAGAGAAGCCATATCTGATGCTGTAAAATCTGCACTCGACGCAGAGCAGGCGGGGAGTGCGAAGATATCGATCAATCCGATGAACATCCAAAATGGAACGCTTGTAGAACTGCTGTGGAAGCGCGGTGAATACCGGCCGCCCTGGCTCTGGAGCCTTGCAAACGTCCTCTTGCAGCTCAGAGAGAAAGGGATAAAAATTCCGGTTCTCAGCCATCCCACGGCAGGCGGCAAAAAACGAGGCACCCACAACTGCGGCAAATGCGATTCAACCGTTTTAAGCGCTATACAGGAGTTTTCAAAAACTCAGGACCCAAGTGTCCTCGCAAAACTCGACTGCATATGTAAACGGCACTGGCAAGACTATCTACTGCTTGAATGAGCCTAATCTACAACGGCTGAAGAGACCGTTCTATTCGAGTCGAACCCGCGTTGTTATTGTATTCCGAGCACGTCCCATGTTGTGTAAACCCTGCCCGCTCCACCTTGCTTTGCGAGGAATCGAACCGCCCGAACCACGCCGAATGCAAAGGCATC
>QIDD01000093.1 GCA_003230355.1 Methanobacteriota archaeon | reverse complement strand
GTCTGCGAATATCGGTGGAGCTGTTAAACCTGGCACTGGGCAGAGCAGTCTTTTCATCGCGCCGGGCTACAAGTTCAAAACCCCTATCAAAGGGATGATTACAAATTTTCACCTGCCAAAATCAAGCCTGCTCCTTTTGGTCTCTGCCCTCTTCGGAAGAGAGCGGGTATTCAACGCCTACGAGCACGCTATCAGAGAGAAATACCGATTCTACAGCTTTGGAGACGCAATGTTAATTTTGAGGTAAAATTGATGTTTGAAGTAACCCATGTTGACCCAAGCGGAGCAAGAATCGGACGGCTGCACACAGCAAGCGGAGTTGTTGAAACACCGGCTTTCATGCCTGTAGCCACAAACGGGTCGGTTAAAACACTCTCCTTCGAAACTGTAGCGGGGCTGGGATTTGATGCGCTTATCTCAAACGCCTTCGTCCTCTACCTGCGCCCTGGCCTAGAGGTAATCGAAGCGGCTGGCGGGCTCCACATGTTCATGGGCTGGGATCGCACGGTCTTTACTGACAGCGGCGGGTTTCAGATGTTGAGCCCTGAGTTTTATGAGAAAACCAGTGAAAAAGGAGTGTCTTTTCGTTCACCTCTTGATAGGAGCAGACACCTGCTTACGCCTGAAAGCTGCATCGACATTCAGAACCGGCTTGGCTCGGACGTTATGATGGTGCTTGACGATCTTGTGCCCTTTGGAAGTAGTGGGGACGCTCTCTTGGCATCTGTTGAACGCACAACTCGCTGGGCGCGTAGATGTAAAGAGGCAAATAGGTCGGATGGCCAGCTCCTCTTTGCAATCACACAGGGGGGAACAGACCCAGTCCTGCGGCGCAGAAGCGCTGACGCCCTTGTGGAAATCGGTTTTGACGGCTACGCAATCGGCGGGCTTTCAATCGGCGAACCCAAAGAGGTTATGAGCAGAATACTTCGAGAGCAGGCAGAGATACTGCCAAAAAACCGCCCCCGCTATCTCATGGGCCTGGGATCGCCAACCGAGATAATCGACGCGATCACCTCTGGAATGGATATTTTTGACTCTACCTTTCCAACTCGAAACGCCCGGCACAACGGAGCCTACACATTCCAGGGTTATCTGAACATCTACAGAGGCGGGTTCAAAGATGACACCGCGCCAATTGAGGATGGATGCAAATGCTACAGCTGCAAAAACCACAGCCGCGCCTATATTCATCATCTTCTCAGGAGCCGTGAGCAGACAGGTAAATCGCTTATGACAATCCACAACCTCTATTTTATGCAGCGACTCATGGCTCTTACAAAAGAGGCGATTCGTGAGGAGCGGCTTTCTGAATTCAAAGAGGAGGTTTCAGGTCCGGTGGCATCGAAATATGCGGGGAGACTGTAGATGAAGGTGGAGGAGCTTGAGGGCTTTGGATTTCCTATGGAGGGGATTGATGTTTTAAAAAACGCGGGTATCGAGTCGCTTTTTGAGCCTCAGGAAATCGTTGTGAATAAAGGGCTTTTGGACTTGAAAAAATCATTTCTCATCAGTGTTCCAACTGCCAGCGGGAAAACCTTGATTGCTGAGCTTGCCATGGTCAGCGCGATTCTCAGAGAAAAAGCAGAGGGGAATAACCGTGCTAAATGCCTTTATATCGTGCCGCTTCGGGCGCTTGCACGCGAGAAATACGAGGCCTTTAAGAAATGGGCGCCTCTTGGGATCTCGGTTGGCATGTCAACAGGCGATCTTGATTCAAAAGAACCCCGGCTTGCAAAGAAAGACATAATCGTTGCCACAAGCGAAAAAGTTGATTCACTGTCACGGCACAACACTGACTGGCTGCGCGAGATAAAAGTGGTAGTTGTTGACGAAGTGCATCTCGTGCATGACTCGCGGCGCGGCCCCACGCTTGAAGTGGTAATCGCCAGGATGCGCCATCTCAACCCCAATTTAATGATACTCGCACTGTCGGCAACGGTTCAAAACGCCGGTGAGATTGCACAGTGGCTTGATGCAGAACTTATTGAAAGTGATTGGAGGCCAGTTGAGCTTCGTGAAGGTGTCTACCACCGCCGCTCAATTCTTTTTAACGACTCCCATCTCGTGGATATTGATGCTGAGGGTCGAACAATAAAAGAGAGTGCTACAAGTCTTGCAGTGGACGCGGTTACCAGCGGTGGTCAGTGCCTTGTATTTCTGAACACACGCCGGTCAGTTGAAAGTTTTGCCGACGGGCTCAACCTAATAAAAGAAGCAGCAAAAGAGGATAAACAGGCCCTTTCTGACTTGGCTGAAAAGGCGCTTCGAGTTCTGCCAGAGCCTACGAAGACATGCATCCGGCTCGCAAAATGCATTAGAAATGGGGCCGCCTTCCACCACGCAGGGCTGCTTTCAAAACAGCGGCGAATCGTTGAAGAGGGCTTCAAATCAAACAGTATCAAAATCATCTCTGCAACACCCACACTTGCGGCAGGCGTGAATCTACCTGCCCGGCGGGTGATAATAAAGGACTATCAGCGCTATGATGTAAATCTCGGCCGCGTGGAAATACCTGTACTTGAGTACAAGCAGATGGCGGGAAGAGCTGGACGACCGGGATATGATGAATATGGCGAGGCGCTTTTAATCGCCCGAACAGATGGTGAAAAAGACTTTCTCCTCGACAACTACATCCTTGCCGAGCCAGAGCACATCTACTCCAAGCTTGCAATCGAGTCATCCCTGCGCTCCCACGTTCTCTCAGCGATTTCAAGTAATTTCGCAAATAGCGCTCACGGCCTACTCGACTTCTTCTCAAAAACGCTTTTCGCATGTCAACGAGACCTAACTGACTTAACTACTGTGCTTGAAAAAGTGGTGGATTTTCTGGCAAGTGAAGGGATGATTGAACACCGTGGAGTTGATGACCTGCTCATCACTGCAACACCCTTCGGACGCAGGGTTGTCCAGCTCTACATCGACCCCTTAACCGCTGTAACACTACGTGAAAGCATGAAACTGGCTGAGGAGAAAAAGACAGGTGAAATATCATATCTGCACACCATCGCGAGAACAGGTGAGCTTGGCAGCCTTTATCTGCGCAAAGGTGATTTTGAGGTTTTTGAAGAAGTGCTGCAGGCCAATCAAAAAAAGCTGCTCACAGAGACTGCTGATTTCAAGGCGGTCTGGGACTATGAACTAATGCTTTCTGAAATTAAGATGGCCTCATTTCTCGCGGACTGGATAAATGAAAGCAGCGAAGAAGCGATTCGCGAGAAATACAACGTAGCACCCGGCGATGTCCGCAGTAAAATCGAGGTCGCCGTATGGCTGCTCTACTCAATGGCTGAGCTTGGAAAACTCACAGACTTTACAAAGACACCTGAGATCAGAGAGCTTCAAACACGTGTTAAAATGGGCATCAGACCTGAGCTTTTAGAACTGGTCTCGCTCAAAGGCATCGGCCGAGTCAGAGCCCGCATGCTCTATAAACGCGGCTACAAAACACTGGATAACCTGAAAACCGCTGACCTTCAGTCTCTGGCGAAAATCGAATCAATCGGCGAAAAAATCGCCAAATCAATAATCGAACAAGTCACAGCAAAGTAACAGCTACACCCGCCCATAGACGTCGTCGAAGCGCAGGATGTCATCTTCCTCCACATACTCGCCGGTCTGGATCTCGATTATATGCAGGTCAACTTTACCCTCGTTTTCCACCCGATGCTGAACCGATTTAGGCACATAAATACTCTCGTTTTCATGTACAAAAACTACTTCACCATCCTTTGTTATTTTAGCCGCGCCTTTCACAACTATCCAATGTTCAGCGCGGTGGTGGTGCAGCTGAAGCGAAATCGAGCTGCCCGGATAAATCGCGATTTTTTTAACCTTGTATCTGTGGCCGAAGTCAAGTATCGTGTAGTATCCCCAGGGCCGATAAACAGTTGTGTGAAAAGATGCCTCCGGCCTGCCCTCGGATTTCAACCTCTCTGCAAGCCTGCGCACATCTTCAGCCATGGATCGATCTGCAACAAGCAAGGCGTCTTTTGTATCCACAACCACCAGATTTTTAATCCCTATTGTCGCGATAAGCCTATCCCCGCCGTAGATGAGTGAACCGCTGCTTTCCACAGGGATTACGTCGCCTACAGTTGAATTCCCGTGCTCGTCTTTATCCAACATCTCGTAGACGCTTTCCCATGAGCCGACATCGCGCCATCCAGATTCAAATGGGAAGACCAGGATATTTTTTGCTTTCTCCATCAGCCCGAAGTCGATTGAAATACTTGGAAGGTTCTCGTAGTTTTCCAGCAGTTCCTCAGACGATTTCAAATGGCTGTAAATCTGCGGGAGATGTGTTTCAAACTCTGTGAACAACCGTTTTATGTTGAAGAGAAATATCCCTGAGTTCCAGAGATAACCGCCGCTTGAAACATACTGCTTCGCCCGCAATAGATCTGGTTTTTCAACGAAGCCGCAAGCCTTGTAGCCGCTGCCCTTTTTCTCCCCAAGCTTGATATATCCATAGCCCGTTGACGGAAATGAGGGTTTAACGCCAAAGGTGCACAGACCCTTTTTCGCATAACCTTCAGCCTCCTTTGCAAGCAAGAAAAATGAGTCGTCAAGCATGTGATCGCTCGGCATTACAAGGACATTTACATCACCGAGTTTTTCCTCGATATATTTGCACCCCAAGGCGATTGCAGGAGCCGTGTTACGACCAACAGGCTCACGGATGATGTTTTCAACAGAGCTGCCCACCTCTTCAAGCTGATGGCGAACCAAAAAATACTGCGCGTTGTTTGTCACAACAACAACTTCATCACAATGCTTAGCCGCCTTTTTTACGGTGTCCTGCAGAAGAGACGTGTCTGAACCAAAGCCTATGAACTGCTTTGCAAAAAGACTTCGGCTGAGAGGCCAAAGCCGTGTTCCAGAACCGCCGGCAAGAACAAGCGCAATCATAACAATACCAGATTATCCCTACAATAGGCCTGCATTTAAAGCTTGCGAGAAATAAGAAGGGATGTCTTTCCCATAATAAATATATAATATACGCGTGAGAGC
>QIDD01000092.1 GCA_003230355.1 Methanobacteriota archaeon | reverse complement strand
TGTGAAGGCTGAGGAAGAAAATCAGATAGCCCTAATACGGGAGTTTGATTTTAACACTGCATCTAAGGAGGCTGAGTCCAGTGGCTAAAGAGATTTGGGCGGTGGCCCACATTTACGCGTCTTTTAATAATACTATTATACATATTACAGACGCAACCGGCGCTGAGACCATCAGCAGGTGGTCTGGCGGCAGGGTTGTACGGGCTGACCGTGAGGAATCATCGCCCTATGCAGCTATGAAGGCTGCTGCAGGCGCGGCTGAGGAGGCCAAGGAAAAAGGTGTTTTCGGTGTTCACATCAAGGTGAGGGCGCAGGGCGGCAATAGGTCAAAAAATCCTGGTCCAGGCGCGCAGGCCGCTATCAGGTCACTTGCTAGAACCGGTCTAAAGATCGGTCGAATCCAGGATGTAACGCCGCTGGCGCATGATGGTACTAAAAAGCCTGGCGGTAGAAGAGGAAGGAGAATATAGATGGGCATTGAGATTATCGGTGAAAATGGGAGTAGCTTGAGCTTCGTGCTCTCTGATGCAAGTGTGAGTATTGCAAACGCTATTCGGCGCACCGTTATTGGCGAGGTGCCGACTCTTGCAATTGATGAGGTGGAGTTTTATGATAACACTTCTTCGCTTTATGATGAGATAATTGCCCATAGGTTGAGCCTGATTCCTATTGTTACAGACCTTAGCATTCTTAACTTTAAAGATGAGTGTTCATGTGAAGAGGGGTGTCCAAGCTGCGAGGTGGAACTTAAACTTAAAAAGAAGGGGCCTGGTATAGTGCGCTCTGACGATCTCAAGTCGCTTAATAAAAATTTTAGTCCTGTGCCCGGTGTGCTTCTAGTTAAGCTTGGTAAGTCTCAGAAGATTGATCTCAAGGCTAGGGCTGTCTTAGGCCGGGGCTATGACAACACAAGGTGGCAGTCTGCTGTGGTGGGATACAAATATTATCCTGTTATTGAAATTTCAGATGATTGTGATCAGTGCGGTGACTGTGTAGAAGCCTGTCCACGCAGTGTGCTTGCAGTCAAAGGCGAAAAGCTCAAAGTTGTAAATGAGCTGGCATGTATTCTTTGCCGCGCTTGTTCTGACGTCTGCGATCAGGGTGCAATCAAAGTAGACGGCGACGAGCACAGATTTATATATGAGTTAGAAACTACGGGTAGCCTTAAGCCAAGAGAAGTACTCTCAAAGGCACTGGACATACTTAAAGATAAGGCAGATGAGCTTTCCTCAAAGGTATAAAATCGCGGGGGTAGCCAAGTCCGGTCAAAGGCGCAAGGTTGAGGGCCTTGTCTCATAGGAGTCCGAGGGTTCGAATCCCTTCCCCCGCATTGCGCACCCAAAAGAATAGTAGAATAGGTGAAAAAGGAAATGAAGAGAAAAAGCGCGTCAACAAATGACGAGTTGATAGATCTAATAACACGTCTAAGGAAGGCTGGTAGAGATGAGGGCTCGCCTATTTGGAGTGATCTGGCACACAGACTTTCGTCTTCTCGGAAGAACCGATCAGAGGTTAATGTGAGCAGGATCAATAGGTATTCGAAGGCTGGTGATGTTATTGCTGTTGCCGGCAAGCTCCTGGGCTCTGGGACCATCGGCCATGGTGTCACGGTTGCGGCGCTGTCTGTTTCCAGCACTGCCAGGGACAAGATCACTTCTGCCGGTGGAAAGACCATCGGTTTTGACGAATTATTAGATTCCAACCCGAAGGGAAAAAACATCCGGGTTATGGAGGGTGTATGAAGATTATAGACGCAACTGACACTATCATGGGCCGTCTTGCAAGCTTTGCTGCAAAAGAGCTTTTGAATGGTGAGAAGGTTGTTATCATTAACGCTGAAAAATGCATTATTTCGGGCTCGAAGAACGTGGTCTTTGAAAAATACGCTCATCGCAGGGAGAGGCGCAGTATCATTAATCCGCTGAGATTCGGCCCCAAGTATCCCAGGCGCCCAGACGGTATTTTGAGGCGGGCTGTACGGGGCATGCTCCCCTGGAAGAAGGCCAATGGAAAGGCGGTCTTTAAAAATCTCCGTGTCTATATCGGCAGGCCTGTTGAGTTTAAGCAGGAGGGTAAAGCACTCCTGCTTCCAGAGGCAAACCTTAAAAAGCTCAAGGTTCCAAGATACGTCACTTTAGAAGATTTGAGCAGGCATTTAGGCGCAAGTTTTGAGGCATAGAATTATGAAACAAACATTATCAACTGGTAAGAGAAAAACAGCTATTGCGAAAGCTGTTATCAAAAAAGGACGGGGACGGGTCAGAATCAACAGAACACCCCTTGAAATCTATGGGCCAGAACTTGCCCGGCTTAAGATATTTGAGCCTCTTCAGCTCTCTGGGCTGCACGATAAAGTGGACATTGATGTTACCGTAAAGGGCGGCGGTGTTATGGGGCAGGCTGAGGCTGTGCGAACAGCCATTGGCAAGGTATTAATCGATTATTCGAATGACAAAGAACTTCGGGATATGTTCTATGAATATGATAGGACGCTTGTGAAAAATGACCCGCGCAGAAAGGAGCCGAAAAAATATGGCGGCCGCGGTGCTCGCGCTAAGAAGCAGAAATCATACAGGTGATAGAAGGTGATAATTCCGATCCGGTGTTTTAGCTGCGGAGCTTTGGTTGCAGACAAGTACGAGGCCTTTCTAGAGCGCAAGGAGTCTGAGGATCCAAAGGAGGTTCTTAACTCATTGGGAGTGAAGAGATATTGCTGCAGACGGATGATTCTGAGCAATGCCGATTTAATCGACGAGGTAATTGAATTTGATGAAAAAAGCCTTAAATTTAAATAGGGGCTGTAGGGTAGCTTGGCCCATCCTCGGAGACTGGGGGTCTTTGGACCTGAGTTCAAATCTCAGCAGCCCCATCACATTAAGAGAGTGTTAATATGAAGCTTACGCGATTCGAAAAAGCAAAGATAATAGGTTCCAGATCACTGCAGATATCAATGGGTGCGCCTGTTCTTATCAAGCTGTCGGGAGATATAATGGACTCAATAGATATTGCCATTCTAGAGATGAAGGCAGGTGTGGTCCCTATAACCGTGCGCAGAAGCCTTCCAAAGAAGAGGGAGGTTCCGCCGCTTCCAAAAGGAGAAAGCGGATGAGTTCAACCATCATTGAAAGCATTTATGCCCGAAAAATATTGGACAGCCGAGGCCGGTGGACGATTGAAGTAGATGTCTATACCTGCGGTGGTTTTGGCAGTGCCGCTGCTCCGAGCGGGGCGAGCACTGGCGAGCATGAAGTTGTGTCTTTCCCTGATGGTGATGTTGAAAAATCCCTTATCGAGCTTGAGGAGGTTGTTATCCCTGAACTTGAGTTTTGGGATGCTGCAAGCCAGGATTTGATTGACACCCTTCTAAAGGAGATCGATGGGACTGATGACTTTTCAAATATAGGCGGCAACGCGGCGACCGCTGTATCCATGGCCTGCGCAAAGGCTGCGGCAAACTCCTGCGGCATGCCGCTTTATCTCTATCTCGGCGGGAGCATGGCATCCTATGCGCTTCCCTTTCCCCTGGGTAACATAATTGGCGGCGGCGCTCATGCAAAGGGTACGGATATTCAGGAGTTTTTGGCAATACCAATCGGCGCTTTAGATATTGAGTCTGCCCTTGCAACGAACATTGCGGTTCACAGCCGTGTAAAAGATAAGCTCAAGGCTGCGGGCAAGCTTGCAGGCCGCGGTGATGAGGGCGCCTGGGTTGCTGATCTTGAATCTGAGCTGGCCCTTAAGATGCTCAAAAGTTCCTGTGACGAGGTTACAGGCGAAACAGGTGTGGATGTTAAGCCCTGTCTTGATGTTGCCGCGTCTGAGATGTGGGATGAGAAGAAGGAAAAATACATTTTCAAACGCGACGGCCGGGAGCTGAGCCGTGAGGAGCACATCGAATACATTCAATCTCTTATTGACGAGTACGGACTTTATTATGTGGAGGACCCTTTGGATGAAAATGATTTCGACGGTTTCGCAGCTCTTCGAAAGGACGCGCTTATCTGCGGCGACGACCTCTACACGACAAATGTGACTCGAATCGAGGAGGGAATCAAGAGAGGTTCAACCAATGCGGTTCTGCTCAAAGTCAACCAGATTGGAACGCTAACTGATACTTACCATGCGGTGAAGGCTGCGATTGACAGCGGCCAGACACCTGTAATGTCGCATCGCTCAGGCGAGACCACGGATGAGACCATCGCCCATCTAGCAGTTGGCTTTGGATGTCCAGTTATCAAAACCGGAGTGGTTGGAGGCGAGCGGATAGCTAAATTAAATGAACTACTGCGGATTGCTGAGGAGCTTGGGCCTGAGCGCGCAAGAATGGCAAAACCGCCAATATAATAGGAGGAATGATGGAAAATGGATGATTTGATTACTTCACTTGACGATTACCTTGCAGCGGGAATTCACATCGGAACTCTGCAGAAGACTGCTGATATGAAACCACATATCTACAAGGTCCGAAGCGACGGCTTGTATATACTTGATATTAAGACAACGGACGATCATATCAGGGCCGCTGCCAAATTTCTGGCCAAGTTTCCAAAGGACAAAATAATTGTTGTCTCAAGACGGCAGTATGGTCAGAAGCCGATTTCAGACTTTGCAAAGTTAACCGGCTCGGTTGCGATTGCAGGCAGGTTTGTGCCGGGCACGATGACAAACCCGAATTACAGGGGATTTCTTGAGCCAGAGGCAGTCATTGTAACCGATCCCCGTGGCGATGAGCAGGCGCTTAAAGAGGCAAGCGATCTTGGCATACCTACCGTTGCGCTCTGTGACACAGACAATCTTGCAAGCGGTGTTGACATTGTCATACCCACAAACAATAAGGGTAAAAAGGCGCTTTCAACAGTCTACTGGCTTCTTGCTAAGGAGCTTCTCAGGGAACGAGGGGAACTAGACGAGGAGAAATTTCCTCCACTCCAGGATTTCCTGGAAGAATAAACGCCTGTTATGGTTAGAAGCCCCTCTGTTGCGGGTCAGTTTTATGAGGCAGACACAAGCCGACTTAGAAGGCAGATAGAAGCATCTTTTCTCCACACTCTCGGACCGGGCGAGCTTCCAAC
>QIDD01000091.1 GCA_003230355.1 Methanobacteriota archaeon | reverse complement strand
GTCATCCCCTTTTCACAGCATCTGCAATCAGCCCCGCAACAGAGATTTTGCTGTACTCTGTCTGGATCGTGTTTGTGGCCACAAGCTCGTCTGCGATCCTACTTATCCGTTCGCTCGCCGCTCCCGTGAACACAGGGTGTACGCATGCAACGTAGATATTTCCCGCTCCTCTACTGCGCAGCGCCTTAGCTGATTCCACGATGGTTCCGCCTGAGTCGATGATGTCGTCAACTATGAGCACATCGTTTCCGTCGAGGCTAATGTTTTCAGCCGATGTAATTACCTTGCCTGGTCCAAGGCGTTTTTTCTCGCAGTTCGCGCACTCACATCCCAGAGAGTCAGCGACACGCTGGGCCATGTCCCGCGCCCCCGCGTCAGGAGCCACTACAACTGGCTGGTTCAAATCCCGTTCTCTAAAGTACTCGCCAATCAAGCTTGAAGCGTCAACCGACACCGAGGGTATCTTGAAATAATCGAGGATATATTTTTTATGAGGGTTGATTGTGATGAATCTGCGGGCGGAGACTTCAATGTGTTTGGCGATTGTTCGAGCAGCAACAGCCTCGCCCGCAGCAAAGGATTTGTCTTGTCTGCCATAGCCATAATAAGGTAGTACAGCGGTCACATCCGCCCACTGATCGGACAGGGCGTCAAGCATGAGAAAAAGCTCGATTAGATTTTCATCCTGCGGCCGCGATGTGGACTGAACAACAACCACATCCTCCCCCTCAACTTTGCTATCAACCTTCACATATTTCTCGCCGTCCGGAAACCGCTTTATCACAGCGCTGCCCAGCTCACAGCCAAGCGCCCCCGCGACCTCCCGCGCAAGCATTTGTGATGAACTGCCACCTATAACTATCATAAGCTCTTCATCTGAAATTGAAGTACTTAAAACTTTACAAGAAACACCCCTCCAACCCCTCCATCTCAGTTTCGAAAACCCCTATAACAAGCTATATAAGTGTGATTTCCATAAAGTTGACTACGTTAGACTTATCATCTCATGTACGTTAAGGGGCAAGATAAATTGAAGCTAATGGATTTTGAAACCACAGAAGATATTGAAGTTCCTGAAAAGCTTATCGACCAGGTAATCGGGCAGGAAACAGCTGTCGAGATAATGAAAAAGGCGGCGAAGCAGAAACGCCATATCATGCTCATCGGCGACCCTGGAACAGGAAAGAGCATGCTCGGCCTGGGGATGAGCGAACTGCTGCCTGTTGAGGAGCTAGAGGACATATTGGTTTATCCAAATCCTGATGACAAGAACACGCCGCGTATCGAGAGTGTGAAGGCAGGCGAGAGTGAGAAGATAATTAATAAGTATAAAGAACAGAAGAAAAAGGCCGAAGCACCGATCAACCTCTTCTTTAAAATGGCGCTTATACTCATACTTGTGATGGTGATTTATTACGCCCTCATTTTACAGCAGCCTCTCATATTATTCGGAGGCATTATTGCAACCACATTTTTATTCATGCTCCGGCAGTATGTGAAGGTTAAAGACGAGGTTATGGTTCCGAAGGTGCTTGTGAATAATGCTAAGGAAACCACCGTTCCATTTATAGACGCCACAGGCTCACATGCAGGCGCGCTACTCGGCGATGTCCGCCATGATCCGTTCCAGTCAGGCGGGCTAGAAACAGCGTCTCACGAACTTGTGGAAGCAGGCGCAATCCACCGCGCTAATAAAGGCGTGCTTTTCATTGATGAGATCCGCACGCTTGACCTACATTCTCAGCAGAGCCTTCTCACAGCACTTCAGGAGAGGAAATACCCGATCACCGGCCAGAGCGAAAGAAGCTCAGGTGCAATGGTTCGGACCCAGCCTGTTCCCTGTGAATTCGTGCTTATCGCGGCGGGAAACCTTGGGGTGATTAAAGACATGCACCCAGCGCTCAGGTCCAGAATCAGGGGTTATGGTTATGAGATATATATGAAGGATGTGATGGCTGATAACTTGGTGAATCGTAACAAGATTGTGCGGGTCGTTGCTCAGGAAGTCAAAAAGGACGGCAAAATCCCGCACTTCCAAAGGGATGCAGTAATCGAGATCCTCCGCCTGGCCAAGAAGATGAGCGGCCGCCGGGGGAAGATCACGCTTAAGCTCCGGGGTCTTGGCGGGCTTATCCGGGCTGCAGGCGATGTTGCTGTTAATGAGGATGCAGAGATTGTTACTGCCAAGCACGTGCGGGCTGCGAAGAATATTTCTAAGTCTCTTGAGCAGCAGGTTGCGGATCGATATATCAGCGTGAAAAAAGAATATGATGTTTATCTCACTGAGGGTGAGGAAGTGGGACGGATAAACGGACTTGCGGTTATGGGCGGGTCAACTGATAGCGGCATTGTGATGCCAATAGCAGCAGAGGTTGCCCCGGCGCAAAGCCGTGATGACGGTAAAATAATCGCAACAGGCGAGCTTCAAACAATTGCTAGAGAAGCAATTCAGAACGTTTCAGCGCTAATAAAAAAGCATACCGAAAGAGACATATCTAACTATGATATCCATATCCAATTTGTTCAAGCACACGGGGGAGTAGATGGGGACAGCGCATCAATTGCTGTCGCAACAGCAGTTATCTCGGCTCTCGAGGACATCCCGATTGATCAAACTCTTGCAATGACAGGCTCACTAAGTGTTCGGGGCGATGTTCTTCCTGTGGGAGGTGTCACTGCGAAGATCGAAGCAGCGATTGCAGCAGGGCTAAAGAAGGTTATAATTCCTGCAGGAAATGCAAGCGACGTACTCCTCGATAAGGGGTCTAAGAAGAAGATAGAAATTATCACTGTGAAAAATCTCTCCGAGGTCCTTGAACACGCGCTTACAAGCGGAGCCGAAAGGGAAAGTCTTTTGGAGCGGATTAAAACATTGATTCCAAAGCCAAAGAACCTCTCGAAGGTTGCTGTTAAAAAACACGTTCTTTAAGCTGGTTGAGGCTGGGCAATGCTTGACGGACTTGATAAGGCGCTTGAGATATCCGCTCGATTTATTGATATTACTTTTCAGGAGCGGGAGAGTACAAGTATTGTCACAAAGGATGGTGTTGCAAAGGATATCAGTCTTGGCGCAACGGCGGGGTTTGGCGTGCGTGTGCTTGACCGGATATGGGGTTTTGCAAGTGTCAATGACCCGGACGAACTCTTGGATGCTGTCGGTCGGGCGCATCGAGCTGCTCAGGCAGGAAAAAAAGAGATTGCCTTCACACCTGTGGAGGGGCCGGTGGACAGGGTGAAAACGCCTGTAAAAGTTGAACCCCTTGATGTTTCGCTTGAGGAGAAGATCGAGTTTGGGCAGCGGGCTTATAAGGCGGTTAAAGGCCGTGAGCACGTGGTAAGCTCATCCTTTACCTATTTTGACAGCAAGATCAAAGGTTTTTATGCCAGTTCTGAGGGTGCGCGAATCGAGTCTGAAACTACGAAGGTCGCTTTTTTCGGAGGTGTTTTTGCAAAGAAAAACGGCGCTCTGCAGTTTGGATCTGAGAGAGCGGGCGCAACAGCGGGCTTCGAATACTTGAAAGGCCCTGAAGCCTTCGCCGGGGGTGCTGCTGACAAGGCGCTTCGACTCCTTGACGCGAAGCAGGCTCCAAGCGGTAGATTCAAGGTTGTTCTCGACCCGCTTCTCACAGGTGTTTTTATACATGAGGCGCTTGGTCACGCTGTTGAGGCAGACCACATAATTCAGGGTGAATCCCTACTTGAAGGCCGGCTTGGCGAGACAATAGCATCAGAGCAGGTAACGGTTTATGACGATTCCACGATCCCTGGCAGCTTTGGATTCTATTTTTATGATGATGAGGGCACGAAGGCGCAGAAGACTATGCTTGTTGAAAAGGGTGTTTTAAAGGGGTTTTTGCATTCACGTGAGACCTCTTCAACGTTGGAGATGGAAAACACGGGTAATGCCCGCGCCCAGGGTTTTGACTATCTGCCGATTGTGCGGATGAGTAACACTTTTCTGGAGCCCAGGGATCAGGAGCTGGATGAGCTTTTTGAAGGCATTGACTACGGTGTTTATCTCCTTGGTTCTAAGGGCGGTGAGGTGGACCCGGCAAAAGGTGTTTTTCAGTTCAGCGCAGAGGAAGGATTTCTCATTGAAAAAGGCGAGATCACATCGGCTGTAAAGGATGTAGCGCTTTCAGGCGAGATACTGCGAATACTAAAAGATGTGGACGGGGTGGGCCGCAGCTTTGATTCTCACATCGGGTTCTGCGGTAAAGAAGGTCAGAGCGTGCCTGTGGGTGATGGCGGCGCCCATATCCGAACAACCGCTGCAGTGGGGGGCGCAGGATGATTGAAACAGTTTTAAAGCGGCTCAGTGAGGCGGCTGATGAGGCTGAGATATTTTCAGTTAAATCAAAAAGCACGACAATAAAGACGACGCGGTCTGAAATCGAGTCTTTCAAGGAGAAGAGTACAACCGGCTACGGGGTTCGTGTGATAATCGGCTCGAAGATGGGTTTTTATTTCACTAACAAACTCGACTTGAACGCTGCTGAAAAGGCTGTTAAGATTGCCGGCGCGTCGCAAAAAGATGAGTTCCAAGGTTTAGCGCAGCAGATGAAGGTGAAGGCCGAGGAAAATGCCATGTCTGAAATTGAGATGACTGTTGACGAGGGAATTGAGATGGCAAAACAGCTCGTCTCCCCCGCCAAGGATTACAAAGAGCTTCATGCCACGACTGGAACTGTTTCATGGGGCACGTCAAAAATCACTGTTGCAAACACACATGGGCTGTGGGCTGAGAAGTCGGAGTTCACGCTTGCAGCCTATCTTGGAACCGTTGCAACTGGTGTGGAGCAGTCTACTGGATTTCACTATGAGGTGTCACGGGAAAAAGACATCGACGCAGGCTTGGTTGGGGATGCTGCCTGCAGGCTGGCAAATGACTCGCTCAATCCCGGTCCAGTTGACACTGGGCGGACGCGCGTTGTTCTCAGGCCCATGGCAGTGTCTGATCTCTTTGAAAACACGCTTGCCCCGTCTTTTAGCGCTGACAGCGTGCAGAGGGGTAGATCAATGCTCGGCGAACAGGTTGGTGAAGAGATTTTTTCAAAGCTCAATATAGTTGATGATGCCACGCTCAGGGGCGGGCTTATGACTGAGCCTTTTGACGATGAAGGCGTTTCGGCGCAGAAAACGATTCTAGTCGAAGATGGGGTTTTACAGGGGTTTT
>QIDD01000090.1 GCA_003230355.1 Methanobacteriota archaeon | reverse complement strand
GTTTGCCAAGCTCCTCGCACATCTTGTTCATAGCGGCGATGACCTTGAGGCCGAACTTGAAGGAGTCCCTGCTCTCATGCAGCTCTGATCCGGTGTGATACTGGACCATCTCGTTTAGGCCGACCATGCCGAAGAGAAATGTCGCTTTGTGGAGCCGATAGTAGGGCTCGCCGTCTGTGTCCATTGTAAGCAGCCCGAGGGGCCCGCTGTTCCCCATGTTGAGAAGCCCTGTGATAAAGCGTTTCTTCTCCACGTGTCCCTTCACAGCCTGTTCCATCCTCCGGCGCAGGAGTTCGAAGAGTATGTCATCGTTTCCATTAGCCTCATAAGCTACGCGGGGCAGGTTGAATGTGATGTTTTGCATCGCTGAGTAGCGCATCTTCCAAGGCGTTTTGGCATCGTTTAGATCTGATTCCTCAAGCTTGAATGCGAGCCTGCAGCACTCGGATATCTTGGCTGTGTCGCCGCGGTCGAATACATAATAGGGGTTGCCCATCTCGGATGAGACCTCTGCAACCTGGGCGAGGAAGTCCTCGTAGCCCTCGGTTTTGAATAGTTTTTCAGATATGTGGATCTGGGGCTTTGGGAAGAAGAATGGACGGCCATAGGCGTCGCCCTGGAGGTACACCTTGAGTAGGGCCTGCACAAACCTCTGCGACTCTCCGATATAGTCTTCATAGACGTTTCCTGTGAACTTTCCGCCGGGCCCGATTGCCGGCACGTCCGCGAAGTGTTTGGGCACTTCCCAGTAGAGGTTGAGGTCTGAAAAGATGCTCTGCCCGCCCCTTGCAACGGCCTGCTGGGCGTATTCGAATATGAGTATCTGCGCGAGCTGCTCCATCCTGCGGTCGTCAATGCCTTTGAGATAGGGGGCGAGGAATAGGTTGACCGCGTCCCAGCCGATTGCGCCGGCGAAGGTGCCCTGCAGGGCTGCTGAGAACTTTATCATCTGCCCGATGAGGACTTCTGGGTGTTTTGCAGGCTTTGCGATAGAAAGTGCGTTAGGTAGGTTGAGGCCGAATTTCTTGATGTATTCCATGGAGTTTCCTGAGCAGTAGGGCCGGTCGATCATGCCCAGGTCGTGGAGATGGTAGTCCCCGCTTTCATGGGCGAGTGAGACGTCGGGTGAGAATACTTTGAGGAGTGCGTGCTGTTTTTTTATGGCTTCGGCTAGGCTGAGGTTTGTTGCTTCCGGGCCGTGGGGTACGTTTGCGTTCTCTTTGTTGTGGCTTCTTATTATTTGGTCCACGTCGAATATGGGCAGACCGAGGCGTGTGTGCTGTTTGCGCTCTTCTTCGAGGCCGTGATGGACGAGTTTGTCGTTTACCACTTCCCGTATCAGCGGCGCCGTTATGAACTTGATTTTTGATGCGATTATCGCGTTTTCTGCTTCAAGGCTCACTTTCTGCGCCATTTCAGGCGAGATCTGTGTCTCCCGCAAAAGAGCGTCAACAATGCTTTGGCGGCTCCATTTTACCACATCCCCCTTCGACACCCGTACAAAGAGCGCGATATCTGTTGAATCCATCGTTTTTTCGTTTTCGAGACGTTCGAGAGTCATTACAAATCCTCCTGATTAAAACCTTTAACCAACCACAATAAAATTGGTAACATTCATAACATGTTGGTGGTATAAAAAGGTTTTGAAATCGTTTTATTTACAAATATTATGAAATTAATTTGAATTATTAACCAATTTGTTGTTGCAGAGGTTTTCTAAAAAACATTGCATCGAAATACCAAAGACAACCCATAGAGGACGTGTTAAAAATCGTAAACCGCCAGCATCACAACAAGCTCTTCAAAGTCCAGCTTTCGCCGGGCCACAAGAGAAATTTGAAAACCATAACTCTCCAAAACAGAAATCGTCTTTTCATAGTCGCTGAGAGATGAGCCAAGCATATAGATCCTCCCGCCAAGATTAATGTGTTCGGAAACATCAGCCAAAAACCGATCAATTACATCACGCCCGCTCTGCCCCCCATCCCAAGCCAAAGACACAGCATCTCTGGGTTCGCCCTCCTCAGTGGGAAGATAAGGCGGATTGAAAAGGATGAAATCGAAGGACCCGGCTATGTTTGAGAAGAGATCGCTTCTTCGAACCTCCAAGTTAGTTGAGCCGTTGAGGCAGGCGTTTTGCTCGGTGCATTCAAGCGCAGACTGATTAACATCCACAGAAAGCACCCGACCCGCAGTCTTTGCGGCAACTAACCCCAAAAACCCCGACCCGCATCCCATGTCCAAAACAGAGACGCCAGAACCCACATCCAAAGCCTCTGCCAAAAGAAAAGAATCCTCAGCCGGAGAATAGACACCTTCACAGCTCTTGATCCTTACACCATAAAGAGGGGTTTTATTCATATTTTAAGAGCCTTTCTTTGAGCTTCTCGATCTCGTTTTTCAGCTCAACCATCCTGCTCTCCCTACCAACTGTAAGACGCTGCCATTTTTCAAGCTCTTCAATCTTTTCCTGAAGCTGTTTTTCAGCTTTTATCACATTGGTAATGTCCTTTGAAACCCCGATTGTGCCCTTGGACTTCCCATCCTTGTCGAGCAATGGAGACAAGGTTAAATTTATGTCAATCAATTTCCCATTTGAATTGTAAATCCGGGTTCTGATATTTCTGATCGTTTCCCCGTTGAGTATCCTATTCTGCCATTCCTCCCTCTCTTTTTTAAGCTCTTGAGGATACAGAAAATCCACCCACTTCCCTAAAACCTCCTCTGACCGATAACCATAAAGGTTCTCAGCTCCCCTGCTCCAAAGAGATATCTTTCCATCACTATCCGTGGTTATTATCGCATCGCCTGAGTTTTCAATGATGCCTGTAAGATAGTTCTCGGATTCCTTTAGTTTTCTTTCTGCCTCCTTTCGTTCGGTAATGTCTTCCACCATAGCCATGAAATAGAGAAACTCGCCCTTTTCATTTCTAACCGCAGAAACCGTAACCTCCCCCCACATTTGCTCACCGTTCTTTTTGATGTAGATTTTTTCTCGTTTTTGAGACTGTCCACCTGAGGATACGTTTGCCGCGTCCTCCACGCTTGACACTACGTAGTCAGGGTGAGTAATGTCCTTGAAAGTTAGTTCCCGAAGTTCGCTCTCAGAGTATCCGAACATCTTACAGAAAAGCTGGTTCGCCCTGATAAAATGATAATCAGAGTCCGCAAGCGCTATACCGACCAATCCCTCCTCAAAAACTTTTCTGAAACGCTCCTCACTCTCTTTCAACGACTCCTCTGCCTTCTTTCGAGAGGAGATATCCGTAAATATCCCAAGAATTGCCCGCTCGCCCTCATAATCAATTAACTTTGTAGTGTGTATGCCGATTATTTCTTTCCCATCTTTTGTAAGCAGCCTATATTCATATGGCGGTATTTCCTCCCCCTTCAAGTGTCTGTTCATATTGTTTTTTACCAGTTCTCTAGATTCGGGAGCGATTATGCGCATCAAATTGAAATCCCCGGCAAAGAATTCTTCTCTTGAATATCCCATAATCTCTTCACACCTTTGATTGACAAAGACTACGCGTCCCCCTTTATTTATGAAGATCATGTTCGGCGACTCTTCTGCAAGAGTTCTGAATTTTTCTTCAGACTCCTTTAAGGCTGCTTCAGACCTCTTGCGCTCGGTGACATCTTTAATGACTTCAACACATCCAACGATCTCTCCGCTGTCGTTTTTCAAAGGCGATGAGCTCACAAGCTGGAAGATTTCAACTCCATCGGCAGTTGTGATCTTGTTTTCTGATACGTGGGATTGGCCGTCTTCAAAGGTCTTTTTCGGCGGGCAAACCTCATCACAGTTGAGACTGGGCGCCACCTTCCGGCAGTGCTTTCCAAGGATTTCATCCTTCTTCTTCCCAGTCCACTTCTCAACTGTTTTATTTATGAATAAAACATTAAAGTCAGTGTCTAAAACAACCACACCATCAATGGTCGAGTCCAAGGTTGACTCTAAAAGCTCAATTTTATCTGGAAACAAATCTCGGTTTTTTTGGCCCATGCCCATAATAATTGAGTAAGATTTAGGAGTATATAATTATTATCTCTCGATTCTAACACCCTCTTCTTCGATACCGGCTACTAGCGCAAGACCACCCAGATCACTAATCGCTCCGGCAACACCCTCCTGATTTTGAGGAACATAAGCAACCATACAACCCCCGCCACCAGCACCCGTGATCTTGGCGCCGAACGCGCCGGCCTTTCTTGCAGCGTAAACATACTGCGACAACCTCTCTGTGCCCACCCCAAGAGCTTCAAGCAGACCATGATTGATATTCATAAGCCCGCCGATATCCCCCTCCTCTTGGAGAACCTTTTTAGCTGCAAGCGTGACTTGCCCTATTGTATGGATAATAGGATCCACAACCTCAGGATAGCTGTCTCGAAGCACACCCACATTTTTCACAACCTCCTTTGTAGAGCCGCCCACGCCAGTGTATCCAACAACTAGCGGCAAGGACCCGGTTGTGATCTTCTCAGCAACTTCAAGCCTGGGTTTTATGAAAAGCACGCCACCGAAAGTTGTTACCGACGAGTCCGTAATCGAGGCTGCGCCCTGCACACGCTTCTCAACCTGATGCCCAAGTTGCGCCAGGTCTTTTTTGCCTATCTCCCCGCCGAGTAGAGAGGCCGTTGCCAGAATCGTTGCAACCGATACAGCGGCTGAAGACCCCAAGCCCGATGCCGGCGGAAACTCCGCGTCAATGCTTATGTCCAGACCCCGGCGACTTCCCAGATACTCGAATGTAATCTCAGCCGCAGCCTTCACATAGGGATAGCCATCCCGAAGCTCATGGGTAGAGGATATCTCAATGCTTTCGTTGCTGCGTTCTTCCACTGAAACAAATATCCTCTTGTCAATCGCAGCGGCTATCGCGGGCTCACCATAGACAACAGCATGCTCGCCAAACAAAATCACCTTACCAGGCGCAGAAGCAGTGACCATAACGCTGAATTAGAAGCATTTACATTTATATCTTATGCCGTTTCGATCAGACATCTTGAGACCTTTTAAAGTAAGTTTATTTTCTTTCAATTATGTAACATGAAATGATGTATTCAAGAATAATAATCAGAACAAATAAAATGCCAATCTTCAACCGGATCCAAAATATAAATATTTCCAATTCAGAACAGGGAATTGGATCGCATTTTAAAGAATAACCACTAATATTAAATCCAA
>QIDD01000089.1 GCA_003230355.1 Methanobacteriota archaeon | reverse complement strand
AGAGAAGGAAAGTTTTATATATAATCGTCCGTTATATTTAGTCTAAAATTGAGGTAAGAGAACGGAGGAAAAAGCTTATGGGAAAAAGTTCGAACACTAAAATGCTGCTGCTCATAGCAGTTTTTATTCTGGGGATTTATGTTCTGCCAAGCGCTGTTGCCAAATACGCCGGCTCACATACATGGGAGCTTAACGAAACAGGCGGTGTTACCAGCTTGCAATGCGGAAAGTGCCATACATACATTAAAAACGAAATAACCGCTGGCGTCACAAACGATGCAATGAACGCCCATTTGAACGCATCAAACAACTCCGGTTATGTTGGCATTGGGAAACTAATCAACATCACTAATACCCCAACTGGGTCACTGGATGATGTGTGCTGGATGTGCCATATCCAGGAGCTGGATGCAACCCTATCAGGCGGACACACAAAGGTTGTTATCAGGGTATGCACAGACTCAGATTGTCATGGTGATACAACCGGAACAGGGTCGTGTACGGTCTTTCCCACAGGTTTCGGCGGCGGAATCAATACCTCCTGTAATGTAACAGGCAATTTAAATTCTTCCACAGATGCCCATTGGAACTTTTATAGGCCGCTTACCAGTCTAACATCCTCTATAGGAAATGAGGATGGCGGCGGAAATTATGACATGGGCTTTATAGCCTGTATGGGCTGTCATACGCACACCGGTCTTGATCTGAACATAACAAGGCCGCAGAAGCTGTCGCTTTCGCTCAATCTGACGAGTGTGACTACAGGCTTCAATCTCACAAGCCTCACCGTCAACTACTCTAACATGACATCATCAACAGGCGGTAAAGAATACGGCAGCGTGTGGTCATAAGTGCGGTAAATAAGCAGGGATTTCCCCCCTGCTTTTTCCTCCCTTTTCTTATCCTAAATTAAGTTGTGTAGACAGAGGTAAATAATGGTATTTCAGTACCAATATCAATATCAGTACCAACTTCAGCGGGGTCTTGGCTTAACAACCTATGAGTCATTTTCCCAGATGCTTCAGGACACCTATTCTAATCCTGTGCTCTTGTCTCTTCTTGTGGCTTTGGTTCCGCTTTTGTATTTTTTCTTTCGGGACCGTTTTGTGAAAACCAGGTTTTTTCAGGCTCTTATTGCTGTTTATGAAGATAGACGGCGTAAGGGTGAACTTCGACGAGCGAGGCTTGAGTTTGAGGAGACCTTTTTGAAGAAGAAAAAGATCGATTATGCATCGCTTTTTATTGCTGGATTTACAGTGCTAGTGGGAGTGCTCATCCTTACGCAGTCCCTCTTTTTTGTGGCTGTCACCTCCAATTCGATGGCACCGGTTTTCTGGGAGAGCGATCTTGTGCTTGTGCAGGCTATTTCGGGTGATGCCAAGGAGGGGGATATTGCGGTGTTTCAGAATCCTATGGTCCAGATTGATGATAAGGTCATACACCGGATACATAGGATAGAGGGTGATGATGTGATAACAAAGGGCGATAACAACAATTTCCAGGATGATTGGATTGTGGATCGCGGCTCAGTTCTCGGCACGGCTGTAACCTATAACGGCAGGCCAATTGTGGCAAAGAAAATCGGGCGCTATTTCATTCAGGACTATGGTCTTGACAAGGGTTATTCAAATGATGACCCCACTTACCAGATTTTAAGCTGGTCCCTTTCGAATGTCCATTCTTATGGTCCAATCTACCTTGTGGTGATTGTTCTTTTGATCTTTGTAACGATGCTTGAGCGGCCTGAAAGAGGTAAGGTTTATTAACATAGGGTTGGATGGTGGAAACTATGGGTAGGTTAATCCCTGTACTTTCGCTTATGGTTCTAATCGCATTCGGTATTCCTCAGGCAGGGGGTGTTTTTACGCTTGAGGATACGACGTTTGCCGATTATTCTGACTCAGGTTATCGGGGGGGTATGTCTTTTCACGTGGGCGAGGTTTGTGTTGCCTGCCACACCCGTTTTTCAAAGGATCGAGCCTATGCCGCGGATCTCCCTTATGCTGTCACAGATAATGCGGTTCTCCTCATTTTCCCCTGCAGCAAGCCTGCATGTCATATCAATAATCCTCCTACGAAGTGGCGGCCCAGAGGCACGAAGAGGTGGGATTTGCACCTGAATATATGTGAGAACTGTCATCCCCGTTGGAACACGTCGATTGACACGATTCACAAGACCCATCTGAACTTTGATTATCTCACTATCAATAAAAGCGGCGTATCATGCAGTCTCTGCCATTCAAAGCCCCTTGGCTATAACTCGTCGATTGTTCAGGTTCCGCCGTGGTCTGCAAAGATCCAGCTGCTTCCAGGGGGGATTGTAAAACCTGAGTGGCAGGGTGAGTGCACCTATTGCCATTTCACGATAAATGGCGCGGCCAGGGTGCACGATGTCCATGAGCCGGTCCTGTTAAATGCCTGTCCAGTGTGTCACAGCCAGTTTATCCTAGACTCGGAAGGCATGTTCAACCGCATCAATTTCCCTTTTCCTGTTAGCGAGGAGAAGCCGCCAACCTTGGGTGACAAGATTAACGCAACCGTTGGAATTAACGCAACTATCATCACCCCCAAAGGTACTCTGCCCCCTGATTTTATTGAGCCTCTCCCGATAATATCCGAATTCTATTTATACTTTAATGCAATATTATTGGAGCTACTGGACCTGTTTAAGAGTGTGGTGTGATTAATAGATGGGAGAAGAGAATTGGGAGCTGCCCCCGGCTGAGCACCCGATAGGGGTGTATCTTGGATTAGTGTTGAGTGCCTTTATTCTGGGTGTGGGGTCGGTTGTACTTTTTATCTCGATCTACACTCTTTTCCAGGCGGATGGGCTTAGGTTTTCATCTGATTTTGTGGGGCGCCTGCTTCTCTTCTTCGGTTCAGCCTATGGCGCGATAGCCTCTTTTTCAGCGATTTATAACATTATAAGTTTTCAGCGAGCGCATGTTAAAAAGGTGGAGAAAGAGTTTAAGGACTTCACAGTTTATGCCCGGCCCCTTGTGGAGGAGGTTATCAGGCAGAGGCTTGTAAGCCAGAACGTGTCCGAGCAGCTTGAGCAGATGAAGAATAGAGAGACATTTAAGGGGCCGCAAGAGAAGGGTTCGACCAGTTGGAACGAGACACTCATCTTGGTTGCAATCCTTGGAAACGCAACAGTTGGCCTCTACCTATATCTGGACCGCTATCCCTGGAACATGGTTCCCTATTCACTCATATTTCTGGCTATTGCCTGGTGGGTTGTTATCGCCCGTCATTTTGATTTCATAAACGATTCGCGCAGCTATTATATCCCGGCGATATATGTTCTAATCGTACCCTCGCTGTCCATTGTTCTCAGAGGCTATATTGAGCTTCATCAGGTATTGTTCGTCGTCTTTGTATCGCTTGTGTTCTATATTCTGGGTATGTATATCTATTATTCCAAGATCACCCTTGGCAGGTTTCCGAGTTTTGTGCCGGGCCGCTTTGGCGGGGGTGATTCGTCGGCTGAGGCAGCTTCTGACGGGAAGGCTGGCGGCGGCTCACAGAATGGCGGCAATGATAACAGGCTTAAGGAGTTTATGCCTCCGAAAAACAATGGTGATTAGGATGAGGGGCCTTTTGATTTTTGCTCTGATCGTGTTCATGCTCGCTGCTGTTGGCTGCCTGGGTTCCAATAATTCCGGGGATCAGGCTTCTCGCGGGATTGTTGAGACATCGTTACCTGTGGACGTGCTTGCAACTACAACGACCCTTGCAGCCGCGCCTGAGCCTGAGATCTTCGACGTTTCTGAAGTTGACTACTCCAATTTGTTAAATGATAAATACGCCACATGCCTCAAGTGCCATGGAGATGTGAAGTTCTTTCACACAGCCGAGATAATATCTGAGCTTGACCAGCAGAAAGGATTGACTCCCAGGCTTTGCATAGTCTGCCACGGAACCAAGGTGCACGAGATACACTGGGACATGCTTAATGAAAAGTACATTGCCTGCGGCACATGTCATAGGCGCAATGGTGAGTTTTTTACGCCTGCCACCCGCGAGGGCCAGCTTCTAGTATGCGAGCTATGCCATTCCAACGGAAACTATGTGCAGATACATATCGAGGGAAATGTGCTTGAAGATGCGCCGATTGACGATGAGTGGATACGCACCGGCACACCCCATCAATGCGACACCTGTCATATCGGCGATTACGACACAATCCATTATTCTCCTCTGACAGCGTGGAAAGAGGGCATAAACAGTGCTGTGAAAGAGGTCGCCGAAAACCCGCCTGACCCATTGAACATCTCCTATCTTTAACCTGTGTAAATTGCCATGAAAACTGAAATTATAATAATCGCGCTCGCCCTTATTACCGCCGGGGCTGTGTATTCCTATGTTGCCTTGGATTATGAGGGCAGGCTCGCTGATGTGGACCGGGAGATTGATGTAAAGAGCTTTGAGCTTATCGATATCTGGAACGCTCCCCCGCTCACTCCTGCGCCGCAGACCCCGGCGCCGTCACTTCCAGAGGCTGTGGCTGACACTGAGTTTTGTCTGGGATGTCATGATAAAGAGCAAACCGCGTCTTTTCACTATCCTGATAAGATCAAGGCATTTGAAGAGGAGAAGGGTCTTTCAGTCAGGATTTGTACAAGCTGTCACGGCGAGCCTGTTATGCCTGTTCATTTCAAGATATTGCAGGACAAGGCTGTGAAGTGTGAGGCATGCCATATACGTGGCGGCGGCGGTTTTGAAGTGCCCCTGAAAAAAGAGGGTGACCTCCTTGTTTGTCAGCTCTGTCATGCCCGTGGAAACTACATAACAATCCATATCGACGGCGACATCCTGCAGGATGCTGAGATCGATTCCCAGTGGATCAGGAACCGGAAAGGAATGGATTGCACTATCTGCCATAACGAGGCTCTCTACGGTGGCAAGGATATTCTCACGATCCATGGTGAATCAGCGCTTGAGGCAGGTGATCTTTCGCCTCGCAAAACCCTTCGACCTACTCGCCCGCCTGTGGAGGAGGTGGATTTGGCGGAGATGCTTGCAGTTGAACTTGCAGAGCAGACTGCGCAAGCGGCGTCATTAAATGAAACCATTGTTGAGCCTGAGGAGCTGCCAGCAACTGAACCACCGGTAAATTAAACAACAGAAGAGGCTTTCCCGCCTCCAGTGGAATCAACTGCCGCAAACGAAACAGTTGAACCGCCTGAAGTCGCGGCCAGCCCGGGCGACTGGAACAAACCAAAAGAACCTACGACCAGCGTCGAGATAG
>QIDD01000088.1 GCA_003230355.1 Methanobacteriota archaeon | reverse complement strand
GATAATAGACCGAAGAGAATCAACAGCTACAAGATCAATTCTGGGAATGCCAAAGCCAAATTTCGCAGCAAAGACAATGCCGCCCTGCCGGATTAGACCCTCAGCAAGCCTGTTCAAAACCTCCTCCCGACGCTCAGAAAGCCCGATAACCTCCTCTTCACTCCAACGATTTACACTCATAAGCCTGCACCAAACCTCACAAACAAATCCTTAAAACTCGAATTTCTCAGCCTCTTCCACGAGATCAACAATCTCGGCCTTCTCAAGCTCAATAAACTCAGGGAGGAGATAGCACGCAGCCTTAAAGAAATCAAGCTTAGCCTCACTCAACACATCCTCAGTAAAAGGAGCAATCCATCTGCCAAGATGCTGAGTTAGAAAATCACGCTGAAACTTGAGATAACCCAGAGCATGCGACTTATCCTTTTCACGCCAAGCAGTAGCCTCACGACCGCACATATGATGCATGAACTCAAGCTCAATTGCAATGTAATCAGCAATCTCATCCTGAGCACTCGTAAACTTCACACCCGCGCTTTTATAGAACTTATCAACATCAATCGTAACCCTCGCCCCGATCTTACGATCTTTATCCATATAGAAGGATTCATAGGGCCTGCCCTTGGTCAGCTTGCCCATTACAAAAAGCGCGGTATGCTCAATCTCCAGAGCGTCGCGCAGCTTCTTAATCTTAGGCGCGTCCTCTTCAACAAACTTCCGAAGAGTCTTAGAACCTTTACCACCCATTGAAAGACCTTCAAGAATCGTCTTGCGCCTAATGCTTTTCGCAATCGCGGGAAGCGAATCATAATAAAAAAGCGACGCAATAAAAAGATAAGTATCAGCCCTCGACCCTGCAAGCTCCAAAAAATCCTTCGCCGTCCGCGCATCCTTCTTCGCAACCATCACTCATTGCCTCCTATATTCCACCTCAAATACCCACACCCACTATTAAGCTTTTCGCCTTTCATTTTCTGAAATCAAGCGCCAAGTGTAAGTCGGTACGAATTATTTCAGTAAAATGATTAATCAGACAAGCTGATTAGTGGCTGCGCCTACTCTTCTAGTATATGTAGAATTTGTGATGTGCTGGCGTTCTACCCCCGCTCCATGCTTCTGCTAGTCGCATGGAGATTTTCACGTAGAGAAAATTGGGTCTTTTGGTTGCGCAAACCTTTTCTACACAGAAAAGGCTTGCAATGATTTCAGGAATTTCAGGAAAATAATTAATCAGACGAGCTGATTAGTGGCTGCGCCTACACTACTCGATCCGTTCAAGTTATACTGTCACAGAGATTTCGCACAACGTGGAAAATTTGGTTCTTCGCATACCCCTCGTACCATATAATGTTTGGGAGTCAACAAGGGGTCTTACTTTGTGTAATCAGCCTCCCGTCCACCAAGTTTTTATTTGTTGACATTCCCTCGAAGACCTTAAATAATTATAAATACATGTAATTGTTATTTTAGCTAAATCAGTAGTGTTGAGGTGCTAGGGTTGAGGAAATTGGTCTCAATCGGACTTTTGTTGTTGGTAGTTATTAGTTCTGGATGTGCTACAGAAACACAAACCCCTATCAATCCCCGAAGTGCTCCTGACATAATTATACCAGAGCCAACGTCTCCAGTTGTAAAACCAACAGAATCCCGTACACAAGAAAGCACACCTTCGACACCTGTTCCGATTGAACAACCAAAAGAATTAGCCTACCTTGACTTTGGGTTTATGACTATGATTGGTTTTGATAATTGGGATGCTGACGCAGAAAACGATGGCGTTGTTGCAACAATATATCCCCATTCCAATGATGGAGGAGATGTCAAAGTAGATGGAACAGTAATTTTCACTTTGTATCAGAAAAAGATTGACATTAATCCAAGTACTTATCAGACGATGGAAGTTTTTATTAAAATGCAAGAATGGGAGACCAGCATTACTTCAGAAGAAGGGGGGCTGATGGGGATAGAAAGACGGTTAGAATTTGATTCTAAAACCGAGAGGCTTATTGACCTTGAAGCCATGTTTATGGGCGAACTCCGTGCCAAATTGATAACTTCAGATGGTAAAACATTTGAAGCTAAAACAGATGTAATAGACGCCTAATAATCCCTTCATCGACTCGTTATTTGTTGACTTTGTTACTTTGACGAAGTCCCACATAAAACTAAATAGGACTAAAGAAGAGTTCTCGTGAGCGAGGATTCAATGAAGAAAATAGGACTAATCCTTGGAATAATACTACTCGTAATTTTAGCAGGGTGCATTAGTGATTCTCAAAACCCGGTTGAAACCACTGTGTTGAAGAAGTTCCCTGCGGATATTCTGAAGGATTTGAAAAAGGCGTTGGTCACACTGAATGCTATAAAATGGCTGTAGAAAAAAAAGACTTTCAATATTGTGGATTTATGGGTAGAGAACTGGCAGACAGTTGCTACAATGATTATGCAACCATATACCTCGATGCCGATGCATGTAAAATGATTGAAAGTGAAACAGATAAAAAGCGATGTATTACTGATATAAATTTGAATTAATAAAGATTCTAAATAGTTCTGAGTCTGCAGCATCTTTTGCAGACTGGGAGGAGGTTTTGTTCCAAGAGTTTTCTTCGAAATCTAGTTATTTCTTCACCCTTCCAGAGTTCGTCCAGCGGTGTGTCTTTTAGGTTTCCGAAGCGCTTTTTGATTATGTGGCAGAAGATGAGGTTGCCCTCAGCATCAATTCTGGGAACAAGCAGATGCTTGCAGAAAAGCTTCTTATTTTCCCGCACCGTTCCAGCAAGAAAATCCCCTGCATCGATTTCCGCAACACGAGGCGCGATAACCACTTTAATTCTTCTTTCTTCCGCCAACTTATCAAGGCGTGTTTTCAACTCCCTTAGCTCCTCTGCGCTGAAGCTGTATCTCCCCTGTTCCTTTATGTTTGCAGCAATTGGTTCGACACCAGACGACTCGACCTCCTCAGGCGTTGCAAACATCTCAGGCTCAACACGATACTCGCTTATCCCCAGCTCGCTGAGCGTTTTAAAAACCTCTTCAATACTTGCGAAATTTTCATCCAAAAGCACCGTGTTGACCGAGACTGAAAAAAACTGGGCCGTGTTTTTAATGGCGGCGATTGTCTTTTCATAGGCTGAATTCGAACCGCGTATCTTGTTATGCAGCTCCGGCGGCCCGTCGATAGAGAATCCAACGCCTGAGACATTCCAATAGACTGAGAGCTTTTGAAGCCTCTGCGTATCCAGCAGCGTGCCGTTTGTCTGAATCCTCACCCGAAGGTTGCGGTCCCGCAGATAGTCGAGTATTTCAAAAAGGTCGGATCGAAGAAAGACCTCGCCGCCGATAAGGTTTATCTGCCTGATACCAGGCGTTAGATTGTCCACTGCTGTTTTGAATTCTTCAAGCGTGAGTTCGCCTTTCTGCCCCTGGTCTCGAAAGCACATCTGACAGCTCAGGTTGCATCGCATGGTAAGCTCGATCGTCGCCCGCCGGGGATTTGGTATCCTGCCTCGGATGATGTCTTTTTTCAGAGAGTTGAAGTGACGCTTCCACCTGTATCTGTTGAAGGGTTCGTAGAGGTCCATTGTAAGCAATCCTGTAAAGTGCAGCAGAGGTTTATAAAAACACCCCCGCAGTTTGTGTTGAAAAGATTCAAATACAGGAGAGGTCTAAATCACATTGTTGAGCTATGTTTGAAAACCGTATTTCTCTTTTTAAGATTCTGGGCTTTCAGGTCTGGATGGATTCAAGCTGGCTGGTGCTCGCGCTGCTCATCACCTGGTCGCTAGCCGAAGGCTATTTTCCAGCCGAGATAGAGGGTCTTTCAAAAAACACCTATTGGCTGATGGGAGCAGTGGGCGCCGTGGGCATATTCGGATCCATCGTGTTTCATGAACTCTGGCACAGCCTGGTTGCGCGCAGATACGGCCTGGCCATGGCAGGGATTACGCTTTTCATATTCGGCGGTGTGGCTGAGATGACTGAGGAGCCACCCAGTGCAAGGGCTGAATTTATGATGGCAATTGCAGGGCCAGTGTCAAGCATCGGTCTAGCCATCGGTTTTTTAGGGCTTCACAACATTTTGCAGAAAACAACTCTGCCACCCCCGGTTCTGGCCGTGATATTTTATCTAGGTTTTATAAACGGACTCCTAGCCGCGTTCAACCTGCTGCCAGGCTTTCCCCTTGACGGCGGCCGCCTTCTTCGAGCCGCGCTCTGGGCTTGGAAGGACAACTTCAGATGGGCCACGGGAATCGCCTCACGGACTGGCTCGGCATTCGGAATCGCTCTCATCCTGCTGGGGCTTTTTACATTCATCACCGGAAACATTATCGGCGGCATCTGGTACTTTCTTATCGGGTCCTTTCTGAGAAACGCGGCCCGCGCCTCCCTGCAACAGGCTGTTATGAAACAGTATCTTCAGGGCGAGGCAGTGCAGAAATTCATGAACAAGGACATTATTACTGTTGCACCTTCAATTTCAGTTGAAGAGCTGGTTGAGGACTATGTTTACAAACATCATTTCAAGATGTTTCCCGTGCTTGAAGATCAGAAGCTCGTGGGCTGTGTTTCCACTGCTCATGTTAAAGAGATCGCGCGCGAGGACTGGGCAAATAAAAAAGTAGGCGACGTCGCTGAATCCTGTTCAGATGAAAATACGATCAGCCCGGATGCTGATGCTATGGACGCGCTTTCTGCTATGAATCGCACAGGCCGCAGCAGGCTGCTGGTTGTGGAAGGTGACAAGCTTCTGGGCCTGATATCGCTTCGAGACCTCCTTCAGTTCCTCTCGCTCAAGCTTGATCTTGAGAAATAGACTCTGGTTTGTGGCAGACTAAAAATTTCACAACCTTAAATGGGTCTTTATTCACATCCACAAAACCTAGTCCTCTAAAGCCCTCATAATTCGATCCAAGCTCTGCCTTCAGCATCTCCGCAGTGTAGGTCATGTTCGGAAGATACACGCCCAAGTGCTCCATTATCCTGTAGGCTGCCTGATAGGAAAAAGCTGTTATAAGTTTAATGTCGCTTCTGAAGCCGAGAAAGTCAAAGGCGTCGGTGAGATATAGGTTGAAACCCAGCGCTGCAGCAACAGAGATCATCTGGCTGAACTGAATCGAGTACTCGGCGTGGTCAAGGTGACCTGCCCTGAAGGGAAGCCGATCCTGATACCCAAACTCAGTAATCACCGCGAGTCCGCCTGGTTTCAAGACCCGCATAAGCTCTTTGAGTAGCTGGAACGCACCTAGGTTGACCCGCACAGATTCAGGCGCACCCTTATAGGGGTTGAAGAAATCCTTTGTCATCGGTATCTCATGATCGAAGAGATAGTCCTGCACCTCGCTTGTCTTTACCTCAGGCGTGTTAAAGTCCGCTACCACCTCATTGCTCAGCGCGATGTCAATGCTTTCGTCTTTGAGTGCGAGCATCTCACCGTTTCCAAGTATGTGATGTGCCAGAACACCTTTTTCGCTGTGCATTTTTTTCTGGCTTTGAATCAATCCCGGTGAGAGATCGTAGATAATGTATTCAGCGGATGTGCCCTCTTTTTTAAGTTCAACCATAATATCGGTGGAAACACTTCCCATGCCGCCGCCAACCTCAAGTATCGTGCAGCCCGGCTCAACCTCTTTTTCCTCACGCAAATTTTTCAGAAAAGCCTGCCCATAGCTTCTGCCGTCCAGTATCGGGTGAGGCGCCCTGTAGAGATGTGAAACCGTTGATTCAATCCGGTCGAACTGTTCTGTGCCGTCTTTGATCGTTTCAAGATGATACCTGTGCACATCCTCTGCATGAGGTGTGGCTGCTGTTTTTTGCAAGAGAAATGGTGCCTTGTAGATGAGCTGCTGAGGCGGCTTTTTCAACTGGGAAGGTAAAAGAAAGAGAAGCCGGACGAGCTGGTTTTCAACGGACGTCCATTCAGATATTATCTTGATTATCTCAGCATCAGATTGTGAAAGCTCACCGCTTATTTCTGCAAGTGAGTGATTACCATTACAAAAATTCCATATCTCTGCAGCCGCGCCCTCAAGCCGGACCACATCAAAATCTATCTCGCCGTGCGCTCCCTTGCGCTCAACCGCCACATCTATTGAATTGCCGCGTTCATAGCAGACGGTGCCGGGCACACGAATCGGATAAAAACCCAGATATTCGCGTGGGCTGATAGTCTTTTTCGGGATGAGAAATTTGGTGCGCACAAGCTCGGTGAGGGCAGGGGTCAGATTTTGAGGCTCAACTTCTCTTCCGCCTTTGTAGGATTGAAGGGTTTTCCAGAAATCTGGCTTACAGGGATAGTACCATCCTGTTACATTATGATAGATACATGAAAAGGATTTTTTTGATTTGTAGAAAACGGATCGATTCAGATATAGTTTGACCATTGACTCTGGCTTGAACTACTAATAAATAAAGATTTCATCTAGTAAAGAGAAAAAAAAGAAAGAGAAAAAAAAGAAAAAGAGAAGGGGAGGAAAAATCCCCTTATTTGTGTGTATTTACGGACTTTTAGATACCTGGATCGGTATAGAGCACGCTGGGCTCTGCGCCGGTCTGGGTTCCACCCACACGAAGGGCCCGCGTCTTTCTCTTGGACATTGACATCCAGTTCTGATCGCCGAACCATCTGACCCTGCCAACACAAGTATCGACACAGGCCGGTCTCTCACCCGAAGGCTGACCAGTCTCTGGATCAATCGTTTTGTGTGAACAGAGCGTGCATTTTTGGGCAACCCGCTTGTCTGCATTGAACTGAGGCGCGCCGAATGGGCAGGCCCATATGCAGTACTTGCACCCGATACACTTGTCGGTGTCGAATTCCACGATACCGTTGACCTCGTGCTTCGAGATAGCTCCAACCGGACAGGCCGCAAGACATGGCGGCTTACCACAGTGCATACAGGGCATAGGCACAAAATACCGCTTTGTGTCTGGATAGCTGCCCTGCTCAACATAGATCACACGATTGTAATCCACGCCAATGGGTGTGTTGTTCTCAGCCTTGCAGTTCGTTGTGCAAGCCCGACACCCGGTGCAGTACTCAAGGTCTATCCACAGCGCGAGCTGGAACTTATCCCCATAGCTGGCTGGCGCCAATGGGAGGATGTTGTCGATTCCGGTTTCCTTATAGATTGGTACCTTTAAATGACTTGGCATTTTTCTCAACCTCCTTTTAGACCTTCCTAACCTTTACAGGGAACCCATATTGATGGCAGCTTCCGCCAATCGGGTCGTTGGGCACGCTTCTCGTGGCCGCTCCTTTGCCCTCATATGAGGGATCAGAAGCCATTATACGCACGTAGTTCGTACCTGCGCCGACTCGGGCGTCACCCTTGATGCCGCCGCCTTCGTGGCCCTCGATCTCGATGTCTTTAGCTCCAAGCTCCCAGTGTCCGAAGGAATTGGTTATCTCGCCGTATCCAGGCCGTGTGGTGTTGGTCACCGCAATCTGATGTTTGCCGGTGTCTCCGTCCGGGCTTTCGAGCTCTACCCAATCACCTGAACGCACACCATACTTGGCAGCGTCCACAGGGTTCATGTCCAGAGCGTTCGTGGGCTCAAGGCTCATAAGCCACAGGTTCTCACCAGTTCTGGCCTGAGTATGCTGCCAGCGCTTGTTGGTGCCGACCTGGAACTGACTCATATCCCAGTGATCATCCATTGAAGAGCCGTCGCCAACTATCTGGCCTACATAGGGCAGACCATCCATGTACTCGCCGGAAAGCGAGTTCTTGGTGGTCGCAACCTTTGTCAGGAAGATGCTCAGATGCTTACCTGTCTTGAGATCATGCCTGTCAAGGGAGCTGCCGTACTGGCCGCCAACGGTTCTCTGCTGTTCTCCCTGAATTCCGCCGACCCAGTTTTTGCCTGGAATCTGACCATCATGGGCACCGTTGTTGAAGTACAGGTCATAGAACT
>QIDD01000087.1 GCA_003230355.1 Methanobacteriota archaeon | reverse complement strand
GTCAAAGCAGGAAGTTTTGGAAAAAGAGATGAATCTACAGGATATATTTGAGGTTTCAAAGTGGGACAGCATTGCAAGAGAGCTTGTAACAGAAATGGAGGTTACATTCACAATCGGCCTGCCAGCACTTGAAGAAGAGTTTGAAAGGACAGGCAGCTTTCGCGGCTCGCTATTGCGGTGTTTTATGGAAATCCTCGCACAAGTTCCTGACACATTGATCGAGCGCAAGAATAATCGTGAAACAGCAATTGAGGTGAGTAACGAGGCTAGGGCGATTCTTGAAAAAGGGCTCAAAGCCAAGGATATTTCCGCCTTCGACGCAAAGCTTCGCTGCGAAGGCAACAGATATAATCCTGGAACCACGGCTGATCTCACAGCATCTTCAATTATGGCGGCAGGTCTTGAAGGCCTCTTTATCAGATAAACTCTAACATCCCTATCAGGGTTTATAGACTTGAAAATCCCGCGCAACACTTGTGGCTGCAAAAACCGTCTTTGCCTCTTTCAACAGCTCAACTGTGCTGCTGTATCTAGGGCTGATATGGATGAGAAAAAGTTTTTTCGCGCCACCACGTGCCGCAACCTCCGCTGCTTCAATGGATGTGGAGTGTGTTGCCTCAGCAGCTTGATCCTTCATACTCCCGTCATAGGTTGAATCATGGATCAAAACCGCGTCTTTGGATGCGTCGATAATGTTTTGACATGGCCTGGTGTCAGAGGTGTAGACAACCTTTTTACACTTTTTTTCCCCGCCCAGCACGTTGTCAGGCCGAATAGTTTTACCGTCAACAGTTATTTCTTCGCCGCGGTGAAGCCTGGAGAAATCAGGTCCTGGTTTAACACCCAGTGAAATCGCGATTTCTCTGAGAAACTCTCTCTTCTTTACTTCTTCAAACACCAGGCCATATGTGAGTGCTGAGTGGTCTACTTTCACAGCGTCGATTCTGAACTTATCAGTTACATGGACTGGTCCGGCTTTTATCTCGCGGGGGATTATTTCAAAGCTGAGTTCTGTTCGGCAGATTCGAATAACCGCGTCCAACACATCATTGATTCCGCGCGGACCGTAGATTGTTAGGGGCTCGGTTCTGTCTGAAAGTGACATTGTTTGAAGGAGGCCGGGGAGTCCGAGGAAATGGTCGCCATGGTAGTGTGTGATGAATATATGGTTGATCTTCATATAGGATGTTTTACTGCTTATGAGCTGGCGTTGCGTTCCCTCGCCGCAGTCGAAGAGTATTATTTCGTTGAAATATTTGATTGCGATCGCTGCGTGAGCGCGAGTGGCTGATGGCACTGCTGCGGAGGTGCCGAGAAAAACTACCTCAAAGTTCATAATCCTAGGAAAAACAATTCTGGTTTAAATAAGATGTGTTTTTCACAACCATAACAGATTTATTAAAGGACTGTTTTTAAGATTTTATGGCTGGCGAATCTTCAGATGAAAAAGATGGCTCCAGGGTTTACTGCAAGAAATGCGGTGCCTGGGTTGTGCCTGTAAATGGGGAGTGCCCCAGATGCGGCTATGTTTTTGAAAGAAATGGCGGCAGGCGTGTTTATTATCTTCTACTGCTTTTAGCGGCGGCGATTTTGTTTAAGCTACTTGTCTTAAGGTAAGGCGCGTGCGTCGAATTACAATGTCTGGGGTTAAGATTAAATAGTTGTGTTAACCCTGAAATAATATCTGGTTAACAAGGTGATAAATGTGCAGATAACGATCAATGGATTCAAAGAGCTGCGATACAACTTCTTCAAAACACGCTATGAAATGGACGTAGTATACAAAGTTGGAGCAGCATTTCTCCTGGCAGCGTTCACAGGCATAATGGCCCAAATGCGCTTCTACCTGCCCTTCACACCCGTCCCGATTACAGGCCAGGTATTTCCCGCGCTACTCGCAGGATTCGTGCTAGGCAAATACTACGGCGGGCTCAGCCAATTCCTCTACGCAGCACTGGGCGGACTCGGACTAACATGGTTCGCGCCAAAGGCAGGACAGGCAGCCTTTACAAGCGGAGGCATGAACGTGCTCCTCGGTCCCACAGGTGGATACATCGTAGGATTCATCGTCGCATCATTTCTAATCGGACACCTAACAGACACCTATATTAGCGCGCGAAAAATCAAGGCACAGCTTGTAATCATGCTTGCAGGTGTTGCTATAATCTATGCCATAGGTGCATTTCAATTCTACAACTTCGCAAAGACAAACCCGCCGCTTCAAAACTGGGTTATGACTTCGCTTGGCACAAACACCTTCGGCCTGCGTGAAACACTCTCAGCAGCGGTGCTCCCATTCATACCCGGCGACATCATCAAAGCAGTAGCGGCTGCAGCCCTGGGAACAGCGATTCTCCCGAAAAAACCATTTGCAGAAGAAAAAGACGCAGCCTAACCCCCTAACGCAGGTGGATTATTTCGCCTGAAACAACTTCTTCAACCCTGCCGGATTTGCCTTCAACCATCAGGCCGCCCCCTGGGCTGATGTCAACAGCACGGCCAGTAACAGATCGGCGATGTCCCTGAGCTGAAACCATGTGTCCAAGTGTTAAACAATACTTCTTGTATTCAGGCAGAAAACCCGCGGGTTCGATTTGAAACTCTGTGTAGAGCATTTCAAACTCTTCTAAAACCGCTTGAATAATCCCTGTAATACTCACGTAGCCGCCGGATTCAGCGCGCAGGCTTGTAGTAGGAATACCTACGGACGCCTCACAATTCACATCTACTCCAATGCCGATTACAACAAAGTCCACATGCTCAGACTCACCCTCCATCTCACAAAGAACACCGCCAAGCTTACAGTCTGAAACCATGATGTCATTAGGCCATTTAAGCCCAACCTCAACATTGCAAGCTCTCTTTATCCCCCTGATAACCGCAACGCCTGCGAGTAGTGTAAGAAGCGTAACCTGCGCGGGATGCATATCCGGCCTCAGAATAATCGACATATACACACCTCCCGGCGCAGATTCCCAGCTCCGGCCAAGCCGCCCCCTGCCATGCGTCTGAACCTCAGCAACCACAATTGACCCATGCTTTGCCCCTTTTCTCGCCAGTTCTTTAGCAGCCCTGTTTGTGGAATCAGCCTGTTTAAAATAAAAAATATCTCTGCCCAGCCACACTGTATCCAGACCGCGCAAAACCTCACGGGAAACAGGACTTGGTGAAACAGATCTTAGAACGTATCCCCGTCCTTTTACAACCGTAATTTCATAGCCTTCGCTTCTGAGAGTTTGAATGTTCTTCCACACAGCAGTTCTGGAAATGCCCAGCCGCCGCCCAAGCGTAGATCCAGAAACAGGCTCTCCGCGCGCCTCAAGCAGTAGGTCGATGATTGTATCGCAATGCGTCATGCTGCCTATAGTAGCTTCATTCTAATAAAGAGTAGTAATACTATGCTGATAACGATTATCGCGCTGTTGATTGTCGCAAAAAAAGACATCGAGATCAGATCAATCGGTTTGATGCGCGCACCCTTCTTTTCCATAGTAGCAAGCTTGGTCTCAAGATCGATTATTCTAAGTTGAAGCTCTCTTATCTCCCTGGGTGTGACCTCTTTTTTCATCATCTGAACTTGCTCCAAAATTTCACCAGTAAAATATCAGTTTAAACCTTTATATAAACCTGGCGTTTCTCCTAATACAACGTATTTTAAACCTATGTGGTATACTCTGCATTCACCTTCACATAGTTGTATCCAAGGTCACAGCCAAAGGCTGTTGCAGAATGTTCGCCTACGCCAAGATCCGCGGTAAAGCGCACCTCACTGGATTTGAGAATTTCAGCTGCTTTTTTGATCTCTGGGCTCCCTTTCAACGCTACACCCACACCGCCTTTGACAAGCACAACCGCATCCTCTTCATTTCGAAGCTGAAGCGAGAGCCGAGATTTGTCAATTAATGCGCCGGAATATCCGATAGCTGCAACCACCCGCCCCCAATTCGGGTTCTCGCCAAAAAGCGCGGTCTTCACAAGTGTTGATCGTACAACCGACTTGGCAGCACGCCTCGCATCATCCAAGGACTCCGCACCTAAAATCTCAACTTCAAAAAGCTTTGTCGCACCCTCACCATCCTTAACAATCAACTTGGCAAGATCAAGGCATATCTCATTCACCGCCTCCTGAAAACCCGCGTCTACAGCCTCATTACCTGCCTCGCCGTTTGCCAAGAGAATCACCATATCATTCGTGCTGGTGTCGCCATCGACATTTATCATGTTAAAGCTCAGATCAACAGCCTCACGCAGGACATCATCTATTTTTTTCCTTGGAATACGGGCATTTGTCAGTATTACAGAAATCATCGTGGCATGCATTAGATCTGGTGCAATCATCCCCGCGCCCTTGGCAAACCCGGTTATTCTCACACTCTTCCCGTCAACCACTAGATTGCGGCGTGTGATTTTCACAAATGAATCGGTTGTGCGTATAGCGTCAGCAGCACTTGTTATCCCTTCACCGTCGGTTCTGAGACCCCCCTCAGACACTTCGGAAATCAAGCTTTCAATCTCACCCATCTCCAGGTGTTGGCCGATGATTCCAGTGGAGTTGACAATCACATTTCCAGAGGAAAGTCCAAGCCTTTCAGAAACCAGCTCGCACATCCGCTGAGCATCTCGCGCGCCGCGCGTTCCTGTAAAGGCGTTTGCGTTCCCAGAACTAATCACCACGCCCTGCGCAAGATTATCTTTGGCATGTTTGAGAGAAAGTTCAACAGGCGCAGCACGAATCTTATTCGACGTAACCACAATTGAGCAATTGGCCGGTCCCTCTGATACGGCTATGGCTAAACCATACTTCGAAGAGCGCTTCCCTCCAACCCGAAAACCAGGAACAGAAATCTCACCTGTCATAACAACCAAACACTACTACCGGGTCTTTTAATTTAAAAGTTGCCACCAAAAACCCCCGGTGTTGCATCAACTTTTTTATCAAAAAGAAGAGGTTGGGACGACGGTCGCTGGATTGGCTGCGTGCGTGATGATGGGAGTGTTTATTTTTGTCACCTAAATTTGGTGAATCTCTTCACAAGCTGAGTGACCTCGGCGGATTTTTCTTTCCCAAGGGTTCCCGCCTCAGTCTGGCTTTCAATATATTTCAAAGCTTCATCAATACCTACGTTTGAGGATTTAGAAAGGATGTTTGCATAGACCGTGTCCCCGCTTTCCACACCTTCAAGTGTTTTTTTCAGGTAGAATTTGAAGCTGCTCAGTCTGCCCATGTCGATCATTTGGCCCGTCTTTTTTCTTATTCTTATAATTTCGCCGCGTTTTTTTTGTAGTCGAAATCTTTCGTCGTCGTCCCATTTAATCAAATACGCAGTGGAGTTTTATTGCTTCTGATAGCATTCCCTGCAGTACACAGGTCGGTCGCCGCGCGGTTTGAATGGAACTTCAGTATCAACGCCGCATTCAGCGCATGTAGCTGGAAAGGTCTGCCTCTCCCTGCCATATCCGCCGCCAGATGATCTCTGAGCCTTCTTTTTCTGCCTGCATGGTTTGCAGCGCCTGGGCTCGTTCTGGAATCCTT
>QIDD01000086.1 GCA_003230355.1 Methanobacteriota archaeon | reverse complement strand
CCGTGGGGATGGTATTTACCGAGCACGTCACCAACGATTCGAGCCGATTTTTTGTAGGGTTTGTCAGGCGTCATTCCTGCCTCGTTCATGGCATAGAGGATTCGGCGGTGCACAGGCTTGAGGCCGTCGCGCACATCGGGAAGCGCTCTTCCCACAATAACTGACATGGCGTAGTCGATGTAGGAGCTCTCCATCTCCTCCTCAATGCGCCGATTCAGTATCCGCTCACTCGCCTCAGCCATAAACTACACATCCAGATTCTTTACAAGACTTGCGTTACGCTCAATAAACTCACGCCGCGGCTCAACCTTCTCACCCATCAAAAGTGTGAAAAGATCATCTGCCTTCATGGCATCTTCAATCGTCACCTTAAGAATCGTTCGATTCGCGGGGTCCATCGTAGTCTCCCAGAGCTGCTTCGGATTCATCTCGCCAAGACCCTTATAGCGCTGAATGCCCACACCTTTTCTGCCGATTTCCTCAAGCACGCTCTCCAGCTCGCGGTCGTCAAAGGCATAATATTCTGCCTTGCCCTTTTTGACCTTGTAAAGCGGCGGCTGAGCGATGTAGACAAAACCGGCCTCCACAAGAAGCTTCATATGCCTGAATAGAAGTGTCAATAGCAAGGTTCGTATGTGGGCGCCGTCAACATCGGCGTCGGTCATGATTATGATCTTGTGGTAACGGACCTTTTCCAGGTTCAGCTCATCGTTGATGCCTGCGCCAATTGCCGTTATCAGCGTGCGGATTTCCTCGTTTGAAAGGATTTTATCGAGCCGCGCCTTTTCAACGTTGAGTATCTTTCCCCGCAGCGGAAGGATCGCCTGAAAGGCCCGATTACGGCCTTGTTTTGCAGACCCTCCTGCTGAGTCTCCTTCGACGATGAAGAGCTCACATTTTGCAGGGTCACGCTCAGAGCAGTCGGCAAGCTTTCCCGGAAGCGTTGTGAACTCAAGCGCACCTTTTCTGCGTGTAAGCTCCCGCGCCTTTTTTGCAGCATCCCGCGCCTTTGATGCGAGAACAGCTTTTTCAACAATCTTTTTCGCAACACTGGGATTCTCCTCGAAAAACTCCTTGAGAGCGTCGTAAATAATGGAGTCAGTAATTCCCTTTATCTCGCTGTTACCGAGCTTTGTCTTTGTCTGCCCCTCGAACTGAGGCTCGGTGAGCCGGACACTGATGATTGCGCTGAGTCCTTCCCGCGCGTCCTCGCCTGAAAGCGCATGGTCTGTAACACCCTTAGCATAATCATTCACCGCCCGCGTGAGTGCAGCCCGAAAGCCCGAAAGATGGGTGCCGCCTTCATGGGTGTTGATGTTGTTTGCGAAGGCGTACACAGATTCATTGAATCCGCCGTTGTACTGGATGGCCACCTCGATTTCAGTTGTATCCTTTGACCTGTTAATGTAAATCGGAGGATGAAAGGGGTCACGGTTCCGATTCAAATACTCAACAAAAGAAACAATCCCGCCCTCATAATGATACTCTTCAGACCTGCCGCTGCGCGAGTCTGTGATTGTGAGGCTCACACCCTTGTTTAGAAATGCAAGCTCCTGCAGCCGCGATGCCAGAGTATCAAAATTGAGTTCTGTTGTTTCAAAGATCGAGCTGTCTGGTTTGAATGTAACCTTTGTTCCTGTTTCTTCAGAGGTGCCTGAAACCTCCAGTTCTGTTACAGGGTCGCCTCTTTCATACCGCTGCCGAAAGACCTTTCCCTCACGCTTAACCTCAACTTCAAGCCATTCGGAAAGCGCGTTTGTAACACTCACGCCAACGCCGTGAAGGCCGCCTGAAACTTTATAGCCCTTGCCTGAAAACTTGCCGCCCGCGTGAAGCTGTGTCATCACAACCTCAACAGCGCTTTTCCCATACTCCTCCATTATTCCCGTGGGGATTCCCCTGCCGTCATCAGCTACGCTTACGCTTCCATCGGAATAGAGCGCTACCACCATCTTTGAGCAGTAGCCTGCAAGCGCTTCGTCAATTGAGTTGTCAACAGCCTCATAAACAAGGTGATGCAGGCCAAGCGAGCTAGTTGATCCGATGTACATTGCAGGTCTTTTGCGCACTGCCTCAAGGCCTTCAAGGACCTCTATTTCCTTTTCTGTGTACTCCTCAGGCTTATCCATATTTCCATCCAAAAATTAGATGCATATTTTCCCTTGTTCTGGCTAACGTATTTATCGCATATAAAGGTTTATATCCCTGTCCGGTCCTCCAGGCCGAAAAGTGGCATTTAGGGGCATGCCATGGTGTTATGACGGGTCTTAAGATGTTAGGCGGATTTGAAAAGATTATCATCGAAATTAAAAGCCAAAACTCGGTGCAGCAAGCGTATAAATCATAAATTATATATAACATATGGAAAAAGAATTTTTTAGGTGATGAATTATGCCAGAAATACCAAATGCAGCAGCAGACAGAATAATTAGAAACGCAACAGGCCTACGAGTTGGAGCTGATGCGGCAGAGCTACTTGCCAAAGAGCTCGACGAGATAGGTAAAGAGATTGCCGAGGGGGCAGGGAAACTTGCAAGGCACGCTGGAAGAAAGACAGTGAAGAAAAGCGATATAGAACTGGCTATGGACTAGTGAAATTGACCATGCCCTAATTTTTTCCATGCTTTTATGGGTTGAAAAACACCGGCCGAAAACACTCAGCGACCTAGTAGGAAATCCCCGGACCCTAGCACGGCTCAGCGAATGGACCCTTGAGTTCAAGCAGGGTGAGGCAAAGAAAAAGGCGCTTCTCCTCCACGGCCCGCCCGGCTCAGGCAAGACATCAGCGGCACTCGCCCTTTCAGATGAGCTTGGATTTGAGCTTATTGAGACCAACGCATCCGATGTGCGAACAAAAGACGCAGTTGAACGAAAGGTTGGATTTGCAGCAAGTCTTGCAAGCCTCGACCCTGACAGCAAGGGTAAAATTATTCTCATCGACGAGGTGGACGGTATCCACGGCCGATCTGACTTCGGCGGGCTTGCAGCGGTTAAAAAGATAATCAAATCTTCAAAGGAACCGGTGATTCTGCTTGCCAATGACGCCTGGGGGTTGCCTGCGGATTTTCGGGCGCTCTGCGAGCTTCTTGAGTTCAAGCGAATCGACCGCCGCGCAGTTCTGAAGGTTTTGAAGCGCATAGCCGCAAGTGAGGGTGTGGAGGCGGATGAAAAGGCGCTTTCAATTATTTCAAGCAATGCAAACGGCGATCTGCGCTCGGCGATAAATGATCTGCAGTCATTGGGCCAGGGAGGAACTGTAAAAATATCTGATGTTTCATCGCTTTTCATGCGCGACTCTGAGCTTTCCATCTTCAAAGCTCTTGCACAGATTTTCAAAACAGATTCCTGCGACCGGGCGCGTGAAGCGATGTTTGAGAGTGATGAAGACCCTGAGACACTGTTCAACTGGATCTCTGAAAACGTGCCCCTTGAATACGGGGACCCGGCGGATCTTGCACAGGCATATCACTATCTCTCGCGATCAGATATTTTTCTCGGCCGAATCCGAAAACGGCAGGACTGGCGGCTCCTCGGATACGCGAGCGATCTCATGAGCTGCGGGGTCGCGGTTTCAAAGAAGAAGAGGTACAAAAAATTTGTCCGCTACAAATATCCGCAGCGTTTTGCCATGCTCGCCCGCACCAGGGCGCGGCGAAATCTTGTGGGCGAAATCTCGGCTAAAATCTCCAGGCGATGCCATGTTTCAACAAGGCTTGCAGCGTCTGAGTTCATCCCTCTGCTGCAAAACCTGTTCCGGGAGGTGGGCAGGGCAGCGGAACTCTCATCCTACTTTGGATTCAGCCAAAAGGACATCGAGTTTTTTCAGCCTGACACTGCGAAGAAGATACATGAAATCGCTGAAAAGATATCTGCAGAAAGGATCACGCCAAAAACCCATCAGACATCATTGTTTTAAAGAAATAGAACTGCAGCTTCGATTTTGTCTAGGGCACAACAACTGACATGTTGATTGCGATTTCTGCGATGTCTGTTGAGTACTCGGCGATTCTGAGCAGGCTGTCTATCATGCCTTTGTATTTGATTGCAGTTGGCCGTGAAAGCTCTTTTGCAAATATCAGGTCTGATGCTTCATGATATTGTTCTTTAATTTCTTTTAGCTCTTTGAATGTTGCAGATGCAAGTTTTTGGTCGCCTCTGAAGATGGAGTTTGTTGAATCTTCAAAGATTTTCAGTGTGTTATCAAGCATTTCAAGTGGGGTTGTTAGTTCAAGGTCTTCTGATGCGATGGTGATGTAGTTTTTAATCAGGTTTTCAATGTGATCCGCTGTTCGTTCAAAGCTTTTTACGACGAGTCGAAATCCCAGCGCCTCCCTTTGCTCGTGGATGCCCAGACGCTCCGCTGTTTCCTGGTATCTGACTGCTGATTTTAGCTGGCGCACGATGAGAAAGTAGAGCCTGTCGATTTCGCTTTCCCTTGTGATTATGTCTTCTGCGAGGAGGAGGTTTTTTTCCTTGATTGCTTCTTTCGTGTCTTTGAGCATGCTTTTTATGATAAGCTTCATTCGTTTGAGGGCTTGGAGTGTTGGGATTTTTTCCTGGTCAAGCACGACGTCGAGGATTACTCGGTCTTCATATTCTTCAGCGATTTCAAGTCCCATGAGAAAGCGGGTTACATCTCGGATGTGTTTTTTATATTCCAGGCGTTTTCCTTCGTCGAATTTTATGGTTATGTCGTTGTAGCCTACGAGGTAGTGGGAGATGATGAGGAGGGTCAGGTCTTCTGATGATTCCAGGTCGTTTGCTTTGATTTCTGATTTGGCGGTTTTTTTATCGATTTTTGACGCGCTTATGTTTAATGACCCTTCGAGTTCGCGTATGAAGACTGAGTCTCCTTCGGTTATCTTGTTTCGGGTCACCCATTTTTTCGGGAGGCTCATTACAAATGTTGAGCCGCCGCTTTTGTAGACTTTACGCGTTTCCATGATAAATCAATACTCTACTGATTTATTTATGCTATATATAGATTATTGAGAAAAAGTATATATCTGTCTTCTGAGTCCCAAGGATAAGAAGCTGAAAAAGCCAATAAAAGGACATAACCACATGAAAAACAAAAAAATTATTTCCCTAACAACGATTGCCATATTGATCCTACTTACGGGCTGCCTAGGCGGGGGAAACAGAGAAAAAGGACTTACAGGCGCAGTAAAAGTGGACGGCTCAAGCACAGTCTTTCCCATAACCGAGGCTATCGGCGAGGAATTCCAGATCCAAAATCCCTATGTAAAAGTGACAATCGGAATAAGCGGAACAGGAGGAGGATTTAAGAAATTCTGCAGCGGAGAAACCGACATAAGCGACGCATCACGAGAGATCAAGCAAA
>QIDD01000085.1 GCA_003230355.1 Methanobacteriota archaeon | reverse complement strand
ATGGAGGGGGGTTTATGTTGCCACGGGCGCGGTTGGGGCATTTTCACCCAGGTTTTTTAGAGTAGAGTCAACGGCATTTACAATCTCTTTTCCGCTTGCAGGCTTGCCCAGATGGGCGTCGGCATAGCCGTATTCAAAGCTTTTCTGCTGTGAGTCATGGCTTGCACGTACCGTGAGCATTACAATCGGGATATTCTGGGTTTTGTCTTCTGTCTTCAGCGCCCGCGAAACATCCCAGCCGTTAATATCCGGCATCATCACATCAAGCAGGATGAGATCAGGCTGTTCCTCCTCTATTTTTAGCAGTGCGTCCCGCCCACCATAGGCTTCAACAACACTGTACCCTTCCCGCTCTAGAAATCTTCTCACAAGATAGATTATATCCGGCTCGTCATCCACAATGAGAATCTTTGATTTATCCATCCTACTTCACACCTCAAAATCAGGGCGTTTTCGACGGTTATATAAACCTTGCTGATTGACACTCTAAAAGTTTGGCATACAGGGCGCTGGGCAAAGTCTATATGTGAAAAGAATGTCACCTTCATTTGGAGCAGGGTTTTATGGCTTTAGGGATTAAAGACGTTGGACTTGAAAAATGCATCTACTGCGGCGCTTGTTTTAGATACTGCATCCTCGGAGTATATTCTGATCTTGACGGCATGGAGCTTAAAAGCCTGGTGTCAGGTGTGACCCGAATTGCAAGAAAGGGGTATCGGAGCGGGAGGGACGACCGTATCAAGGAGCTTCTCGAAAGATGCACGCTTCAGGGTTACTGCGACAAGGTCTGTCCTGCTATGGTGAAGCCCTTTCTTCGAAACGAGATCGCTAAAAAGCGGATTAAGGAGGGGGAATGACAGACTACACTGACCTGAAAAGAGAGGTTTGGGATCGAGACATGTGCAGCGGATGCGGAGCCTGCGTGGGTTCATGTCCGCTTGAAGCGCTTCATTTCAGGGGCGATGACAATCCTGTCTTTGACGGCCTTTGCTCTAAGTGCGGAACCTGCTATTCGGTGTGTCCCAGAACCGAGCGAGACGTGGCGGTGGCGGTGAGCCGGGTGCCAGAAAACAAGGAGTCAATCGGTCCCTATCGGGAGAGGTATTTCGCGCGGTCATCGGATTTTCAGATTATCAAGCGGGCGCAGGGATTCGGCGTGGTCACATCGGTTCTCAAACATATATTGGATGAAAAAATAGTTGACGCTGCATTTGTTGTCACCTCAGATATTTTCATGAACATCCACCCTATGATTGCCAGGGATTTTAGTGATGTGAAGAAGAGCGCCCGTGTCAAATATATCTGGACCCCTGTATTGTCAAAGCTTCGGGAAGCGGTTCTCGACGAGTCGATTGAGAGCATTGCAGTTGTGGGGGTGCCCTGTGTGATGCAGGCGCTGGAGATGCTGGATCGAAGCAAACTTGGGCTTTACAAAAAGAAGATCAAGCTTAGAATCGGGCTTTTCTGCTGGGAGATATTTAGGCATATCCTGATTTCTGAGATGATTCACAAGGAGCTTCAGCTCGATATAGACCCCAGTAGGATATGGATGTTCGACATTCGCCACCGCAAGCTTGTAGTGGAGCTTACAGACAGCACCGAGTATCAAATCCCGCTTGAAACCGCCTCAAGATATGCGCGCAAGGGCTGCAACTACTGCGTGGATTTCACCAGCGAGTGGTCTGATATAAGCGTGGGAAATGCGGGTGCGGCCAAGGATTTTCTGACAGTGATAACAAGGACTGAGCGCGGCGAAGCGATAATTCAGGACATGATAAAGGGCGGAAAACTTGTGACAGGCGAGTTTGATGAAACGGTCTTTTCACTTGCAGAACGGGTGAACAAAAAGAAAAAACTGCGCATCAAGAACTTCGAAGTTAGAGAAAAGGATTAAATATACTGGCCGTCAAAGAGATAACCGGTGAATGAGATGGAGGATTTCGGAAGCGAGAAAGGGGTTGAATCTGAGGTTTTACCTGTAGTTGAGGAGGAGGCCGCCGTTGAGCCAGACGTGAAATCTGATTCTGAGGCTAAAGCCGCCGATAAACCTGAGAAGGAATCAAAGAGCGGCGGAGGAATCGGGGGGCGGATCAAAAACTGGATAATCATTCTCATGCTCCTTACAGTTTTGTTTTTTGCAGGGGCATTTTTCCTCTGGAAAAGCGGGATCAGCGATCTCAAGGGTGACGGGGCATATCTAATCGTGGTGCAGGAAAAAGGCGTAGCCAAGGCAGGGAGCATCTATGTTCTCGCGACCGAGGAAACAGACATCATAAATGTTGAGGAGCTGCCTGCAGTAACCGATCTCGGCAGATTCTATCGAGACGCCCGCAGTGAGCGGCTTATTGATAGGCTTATCGTGATTCGCGTTGAAACCATCACTGAACTGTCCACTGAGCCTTATCTGGAATATCGGGGTAAAAACATACCTATCGAGGACGTGGGCGGCTATATTACGGGCGCGCTCTGGGACAGCGATCTCGCAGGTGAGGATCCGCCGTGGATGTTTCGGGCAAACCTGCTTTCAGAGTGGGTTGATCTGCACAGCGACAAGATTTCAAACGCAAACTACGGCTCCACGGCCTATGGCATAATCTCCCGTGACTACCGCAGCGGCGACATCCAGATCTACCCGCGAAACGCGGCACTCATAATCCTTAAATACATCCCGCTTGAGCAGATATTTCTATGATTGATCTTTTCCGGGGCGGGACGCGGCTTTGCACCGCGGGTGTGGCAGACACTTTTTTCTCCCGGTTTCGCGGGCTTATGCTTAGGTCCGAGCTGGCTGAGGATGAAGGGCTTCTAATTGAATATTCCCGGCATCTGGGCTCGAAGTCTGTGCACGGTTTTTTCATGCGATTTCCCCTGGACCTCGTGTTCATTGACAGCGATAAAAAGGTGGTTGAAATCGCGCTTCTACGACCGTGGAGGATATATAATCCCCGTGCTGACTGCAGGTGGGTTTTGGAGCTGAACGCAGGTTTTTCAGAAAAGCAGGGGCTTAAGGTCGGGGATGTTCTGTCGTTTCCTGTTTAAAAGCCGGATTGAATGCTGCGGGCCAGACTTGAGATTAGAAGCCTGAGCCCGAAAAAATTTAGGGGATAGCGCAGCACACGGCGGTTGTTCGACCTCTTGCTTTCAAGAATCCATTCTTCTCTGTCAATCTCAAGATAAACCGGCCTGCGCGTGCTCTGAAACTCAACCTCGGCTGCGCCGGAATCTATCCAAACCCGCTTCGACGTGTTACCCTCTTCTGTTACAAATATTATGTCAACAGGCATCTTAAAATCGGCGGCGTTGCTCTCACCCACAGCTGCTCGCACAGTGTAGATGCTTCCGTCAAATTCTGTTTCAGCAGATTCAAAATAATAGTCTGGAATCCCGGTTGTCGCCAACCACTGCTGGAAAAACCACCCTAGCTCCATTCCCGACACATCCTCGGAAACCGCTTGGAAATCCGCAACCGATGCCGAGCCGCCCTGATAGCCCTCCACATAATCCCGGAGAATCTGGGAGAACTCTTCTTCCCCGACTACACGTCGCAGCATGTGAAGAACAATTGCGCCTTTGCTGTAGACCGTTGCGTGAAAGACATCGTCATACTCCCCTCTTTCTGAAAGAATAGGTTTGTCTCTTCCATCGGATTTCAACTTCAAATATTCATTTCGCTTTGAGCTTAGCGCATCCTTTGCAAGGCCGGTGTCGAGGTTTTCAAGATACATTAGGCCGGCGTAGGTTGCAAATCCCTCTGTAAGCCACCGTGAGTCCTCGGCCGTTATCATGCCTCCAAACCAGCTGTGAGCCGCTTCATGGGCCAGGAACTCTTCGTACTTTGGGCTGCTCAGAATATCGGTTGACATGATGACCAGAGAGTTGTCGCCGTGTCCTCCGTTCAAACTGCCGCCGACCTCTGCCAGTGCAAGTTTTGGATAATTATATGGGCCGAGTCTTGACGAAAAAAAGGAGAGCGATTCCCGCAGTGTTTTTGCGCAGTCAGCCCGAATCGATTTGAGATAGCAGCTTACTGGGGTGTGTTTCTCATAATCCTGATGTTCCAGATATCTGCCTGAGGCGAATGAAAACCCGATTTCAGGTGAGTCAACAAACCAGGAGAACATGCCTTTCTCTGGGTTTGATTCTATGAGCACGCCGTTACTTATGCTGGTCCAGCCAAGCGGGGTTTTGAGTCTGATCTCGGCGGTTGCCCGATCACCTGCTATGTTAGGATACCAGTTAGCCTCATAGACTGCGAAGGCGCCGTCAGAATCGAGGTATGCCCAGCTATGACCGTCAACCTGCTCCTCAAGAAGACCGGTGTAATCTATCACGATCCGATTCATGCCTTGAAGGGGTCTTTTGAATTCTAGTACAATTTCCTCTCCAAAACGCTGAATGCCGAGCTTTTCCTGGTTCAAAACCGCATTCTCAACAGTTAGATTGCTATCAAGTAGCAGGCTTAAACTTTCAGTCCCTGATGCGTTGAAAGTAATATCAGTTCTGCCTGCTACCGTGTTATTCTCTGAAATATCCAGCTCCAAAATATAGTGCACTGCATTGATAGGCGCAGCCGCCGAAGAGCTGGGAAGAATTGCACCGAAGATGATGAGAACTAGTGCAGCTATCAGAATCCGACTATCCGGCATGTGTGGAGGGTATGATTAAAATGATATATAATAGTTGGGAGTCCAATCTAGGATTTACTTACTGCAATGAGTCTGCCTAGGGGTGTGAGCGAAATCTTCAGGTTCTTGCCGTTTTTACCTGTTTTGATGAAACCTTTTTCCCTCAGCTTTTTGATGTGATAGCTCATGCGGGCGCGCTCTTTTTGAAACTCAGGCGCGGTTTTTTCAAGTCTCCGCAGCCCCCGGATAAGTGTGTCGACCGAGTCAAGCGTGCCATGCTCGTTCAGATATTTCAGGATCGAAAGCTCTTCTCTGCCCGCGTCTTTAAGCGGCGCCGGCGGGACATTCAGCACCTGCCGAATCCCTGTGAGCATTCCTTCTTCATAGGCTGGGAGCGCTACATAGAGTTTGGCTCCGGTTACAGCGCATGCTAGGTAGCAGGATATTCCGATTGTTCGAAGCGAGCCTGAGGCGTTGACCATCACAGTGTTCCCCTGTTTTTCCTCGGCTCGTATTTTTTCCGCGATTGTGATTGCCGCTGTGTAGATGTCATCAAGCTCTACATGGATTTCCTCTATCTCCGCGACTTTTCCGAATTCAGATCTGATCTCGGCTGCAACGACTTCGGCTTTTTTCTCGCCCGGGCCGGTTGTGTTTCCAAGTACGAGCACGATTTTATGAAATGGATATTGGCGCATTCCTTCTATTAGGGTGGTCTTGGTGTCTCCTACCGGGATGATGTGAACTGTTTTTTTCATATGAAATTTTATTCTGGCTATAGTATTTAAATTTTATCAATAAAAATTCTTTTTACAAAAATATTTTTAA
>QIDD01000084.1 GCA_003230355.1 Methanobacteriota archaeon | reverse complement strand
GGGTTTCTTTTTCAGGCGTGTTTTTCTTTACACAAAGAAAAAGATGCGGGGGAAGGGATTCGAACCCTTGAAAGCACTTAGCTAATGGATCTTAAGTCCATCCCCTTTGGCCGGCTCGGGTACCCCCGCTGCCTTTTTGCCGTTGTGCTTTTTATTTTTTGACTGGGTTTTAGCCGTTTCTCCTCTTGGCTTTTGCTCTGCGTCTTCTAAGCTTTTTCTTCCTTGTTTTCCATCTGCATTTTCCATGTTTTTTCCATTTTCTTGATGAGTGCTTTCCAGCCATTAAATTCCTCCGGTAATAGTTAAGACTTAGGGTGTTCAATAAACCAACACTCTTATAAAGATTTCTGCATGTATGTGGGTTGTGAAGCGTGAAAAACAGGTTTTTGTATTGAGGTTGGGTCATCGGCCTTTTCGTGATAAGCGTGTTACATCTCATGTTGGTTTGGTTGCGCGGGCTTTTGGAGCGGATGGGCTTGTGATCTCAGTGGAGGATGCGGCGGTTTCGTGTAGTATTGGAGATGTTGTGGAGCGGTGGGGTGGTGATTTTTCGGTGAGTGTTGAACAGGATTGGCGGGGTTATTTAAAGCGGTGGAAGGGTTTGGTTGTTCATCTGACTATGTACGGCCTTCCCTTGGATGATGTGATTTCTGATGTTCAGAGTGTTACCGGTGATGTTTTGGTTGTTGTAGGTGCTGAAAAGGTTCCGCCTGAGGTGTATAAACGCGCGGATTTCAATGTAGCCGTTGGCTCGCAGCCTCATTCTGAGATTGCTGCGCTTGCACTGTTTCTTGACCGCTTGTTTAAGGGCGGTGGACTTCGCAAGGATTTCGAGGGCAAGACCAGGATAATACCTTCTGCCAATGGTAAATTCGCTCTTTCAGACTAATGCTTTATTGATGCGAAGAATTTAAATGGAAGCGTGTGCAATAGGTTAGGTTGGTGGTAGAATTGGCCAGAGTACTTGTTGTAGATGACGAGCCTGATGTCCTTGAGGTGATGAGGAAGGTTATTGATAAGCACGGCTACGACACGGTGGCTGCTGTGAGTGGGGAGGAGGCGCTTGAAAAGATCGGTGAGGTCAAGCCTGACGCTGTTGTTCTTGATATTATGATGCCTGGACTTGATGGGTGGGAGGTTTCAAAGCGGATTCGTGAGTCTGAGGAGACGGGTGATCTGCCGATTATTATGCTTAGTGTTCTCTCTGAGAAAAAAGACCGGGAGACGAGCTTTGATTATGCTGGTGCGGATTGGCATGTTTCCACGCCCTTTGATACGGATGATCTCTTTTTCATACTTGATCTGGCTGTATCGGGTAAAAGGGGTAAGGAGCTTGAAGATAAGATTTGGAATGCTATCAAACGTGACAGGCACATGGCCAGGGTTTTGGACATGATCAACCCTAAGATTTTGGAGCATGATTACAGTTTTCTTAAAAAGTGAATCCTTCTTTGGTTTGACTCTTTTTGGTTGGTCATGTTCATATACAATATAAGTGGGATTACAGGCTATGGATATTGATAATCTTGTTGTCATTAGCGGCCCACCCTGTTCTGGGAAAACTACGGTAATAGAACAGCTAAAAGAGAGGAAGTTCCCAGACTTAGCCGATTGTCTTGGGATTGTCAACCCTTCTAAATGGAATTTTGTTGAACAAAAAAACTTGGATAAACTGAATGGACTGAACATACCTCGATTAGTTCTTGAATATAATTTTCTCAATCTTTTTAATATCACTCAAATATACATTACCCATACTGATGATTGGCTCCGCATTCTTTCTAATTCAAAGAAAATTACCTTTGTAACTCTTTGGACACCGCCGCAAATCCTCCAAACACGGATAAGATTTCGGAAAAGATCAAAACTAAGAGGAGCAATTTTTTCTGGGAGGGTTTTCAACATTTTTAAGGTGTCTCAAAAAAAAGCAGCGCTTAATCGATTACATAAATTGGAAAAATTTTACAATGCTTCTAAGCAGGAGCCCTATTATGATAGGTGGTTTGAGTTTTGCGCTAGATTTGATGCAAAGGCTAATTGGATTTTGGAAAGTGATGGTTGTCATCCTAGTTTATTTGAGCAATCAAAGTGGTTAGAGGATAGAAAGCTTGATTGCCAGCAACATTAGATAGGCTGTTTCCCACTCCCTGTTTTTTGGTTTCCAAAAATTATTTAAACTACATTATCTTTCATTATAAATCGAGGTTTAAAGGTGGCGCTAGAAAAAATAGGAATACTATTCATCCTTTTGGCATGGGGCTTTGGAATATTCTCATGGTATTATGGATATCAGGTTTATGCTGCAACACGAGGTAAGTCAAGGTTTTATGTCTATTTTTTCTTCGGCGGACTATCAGTAGGGATGCTTCTAGTTCTGCGGATATTCGGACTGCTAGAGCTATATGAAATAGAGGAGTGGCTTATTGCCTATGACTTTTTTCTTATGATGTCGGCCTTTCTCATGATGTTTGGATTTAAAGAGATGCAGAACTCTATTTCTGAGCATAGCAAGTAGCCATTCTCTATTTAGGAAATTCTTTTTCCCACCAAGGCGTGTTTTTATTTTCATCCAAATAGATTGCGATCCAGTCTTTTTCTCCGCTTGAAATCTTGTAGATTCTGATGAAAAGCGACGTGGTGCTGGGGTAATGATAGTATTCAATGATCTGTCCGCTGAGTATTTCGAAGTAGGCTTTCCCGCCGTCAAATATCTCGCCTTTTGAAAGAGTCGAACTGATCTTTTCACCATCAGCCAGGTAGGGTGCAAGAACAGTTTCAACAAGCCGGCGGATAGATTCAACATCTGAGTTTTCGATTATCGACGTTGCAGATGTAAAGCCCTCACGCACATTTTTATTCTGAACCTTGGAAAGAGGCTTTAGCGCAGACTGAATCTCGTCAATTGCCTGCATGATTATCTGGTGCCCTCTTTCAACTCCGAAGCAAGCCCTTCAAGAAATGGACCTGCGCTGGAGCCGTGTTTTGCCGAGAGATTTACAAAGGCTGAACCCACCACAACACCCTCTGCACCTGCAGATATTATTTGCTTTACATGTTCAGGCCGCGATATTCCAAAGCCCACAGCCAGCGGAATACCCCTCACAACTCTTCGCGTGGATTCAACAACATCAAGGGTCTCGTGTGCAACAGACTCTCTCGCGCCTGTAACTCCGAGTAGCGAAACAAGATATAAAAACCCGGATCCAACAGCGGCAATCTGTTTAACCCGCTCCGGCGGCGTTATGGGTGCTATGAGAAAGATCGGGTCGAGACCATATTTTCTGCAGCCTGAAACAATGCTTTCTGATTCTTCAAGCGGAAGGTCTGAAACCAGCAGTCCGTCAACACCTGCTTCGCGGCATCGCTGTAAAAACCTGTCTTCACCATATTGAAAAACAATGTTATAATAGGTCATGAACACGATCGGGCGCGCGACGCCGCTGGCCCGCAGATCAGTTACAGCTTCAAAGGCATCGTCTGTTGTAACCCCGCTTTTAAGGGCGCGATCCATTGCAGCCTGGATCGTTGGGCCGTCTGCAATCGGGTCGCTGAAAGGCAGTCCAATCTCAAGTATATCAGCATGCTTTGAAAGAGCGACAAACTGCTCTTTAGACGACTCTAAATCAGGGTCGCCGAGCGTAAGATACGCGATGAGCGCACCCTCACCTTTTTCCTTCAGCTCTTCAAAGACTCTTTTTATCCGCGACATAACATAACCATCTCAATCATTTTTTTCAGAGGACTCCCTCTCTTCTGGCAACGCTTTCAACATCTTTGTCACCGCGGCCTGAAAGATTCACAATCACAATGCTGTCTTTCTCAAACTCATCTCTGTGTTCAAGCACCCATGAAACCGCGTGGGATGATTCAAGGGCTGGGATTATGCCCTCCTTCTCCGATAGTATGTGAAAAGCCAGAAGGGCTTCTTCATCGGTTGCATAGCCGTATCTGGCCCTGGACAAGGCTCGGAGATAGGAATGCTCAGGCCCCACCGCAGGATAATCCAACCCGGCTGATATGCTGTGAGTCGGGAGAATCTGACCATAACGGTCCTGCAAAAGATAGGTAAACGTCCCATGCAAAACTCCCTCATGCCCGCCCTGAAACCTCGCTGCGTGCCGGCCGGTTTCAATTCCTTCGCCGCCGGCTTCAACGCCGATAAGCTTGACACTTTCATCTTCAAGAAACTCATGAAATATGCCCAGAGCATTGCTTCCACCGCCAACGCAAGCAACAATGTAGTCCGGCAGCCGGTCTTCACAATCGAGTATCTGCCCCCGTGTTTCCCGGCCGATTACACTTTGAAAATCACGCACAATCATCGGATAAGGGTGCGGCCCTAGAACAGAGCCCAGGATGTAAAATGTGTTTTCCACAGTTGCCGTCCAGTCGCGAAGCGCCTCGTTAATCGCGTCCTTTAATGTTTTCGAACCACTTGAAACAGGCGTTACCTTAGCTCCAAGAAGGCGCATGCGATATACGTTTATCTTCTGGCGCTCAATGTCCTCGGTGCCCATGAATATCTCACACTCAAGTCCCAAGGCAGCCGCCGCCGTTGCAGTCGCCACACCGTGCTGGCCGGCCCCGGTCTCTGCAATCACCCTCTTCTTTCCCATGCGCCTTGCAAGAAGTGCCTGACCAAGGGTGTTATTTATTTTATGCGCCCCAGTGTGGGCCAGGTCTTCACGCTTGAGATAGAGCTTGAAGCCTAATTCACGTGAGAGATTTGGACAAAAGGAGAGGGGTGTAGGGCGGCCAACGTATTCTGAGAGCAGACGTTCAAACTCAGCTGTAAACGCCGGGTCGCGCTGTGCTTTTTCATACTCCTCCTGCAGCTCAAGAATCGCCGGCATAAGCACCTCAGGAATGTACATCCCGCCGTATCCGCCGTATCTGCCCTTTTTATCTGGTTCATTCCACGTCATTGTGCATCCAACAAGCATTTAAGCATAGAAAGGTATAAAGCCTTTTTGCGTTTCAATGCAGTATTATAGATGTGGTTGTGATATTATGGATAAAGTTGTACTTGCCTATTCAGGCGGTCTTGACACAAGTGTGTGCGTGAAGATCCTGCAAGATGAATATAGCTTTGACGTGGTCACTGTGAGCGTGGACGTGGGGATTTCTGCTGGTGAGCTTGTGGAGGCTGAGAAGAAGGCTCGCAGTCTCGGTGCCAAGCACTACACCGTTGACGCGAAATCTGAGTTTATCGAGGGTTATGTGTTTAAATCCATCAGAGCGAACGGACTCTACGAAGGATACCCTTTGAGCACGGCTCTCGCCCGGCCGCTGATCGCTGCGAAAGTTGTTGAAATCGCTAAAGCTGAGGGTGCAACAGCCCTTGCCCACGGCGCAACTGGGAAGGGAAACGACCAGTTCAGGTTTGAATCAGTCTTCAGAACACAGGCACCTGAGATGAAGATCATCGCGCCTATCAGGGAGCGTAACATGACACGTGATGAAAGTGTGGCCTACGCCGGAAAATATA
>QIDD01000083.1 GCA_003230355.1 Methanobacteriota archaeon | reverse complement strand
GGGTGACCATGGAGAGCTTGCTAAATACGACTTAAATTTAACAGTTATTTTAGAAGATAAACTTGTTCTTAACAAAACAATCACTTCTGCGAGATTAGAAAAAGGTAAATCGCATTACCTATACTACGAAGTTAAAGGTTGATTCCAACCGTTTAAATCACTTCACGACAAAAAACCATTTAAACACACAAACAATAAACTTGGAAGGAACCATGAACCTCTTCATCTATTCTGCAAAGCAGTGCAATCCGAAGGTCTGCAAAGCAAAGATATTTATGTAAGAATATTCTTACTTAATTCAGGTGAATCAGATGAAAGTAAAAACCGTGAAAGTCTCAGAGAAGGGGCAGATCGCCATACCCCGTGAGATACGGGAGGAAGCTGATATCAAAAAGGGGGATGAGCTCATATTGATTCATGAGAAAGGCAAAATCATGCTGGAAAAGGTGGAAGAGATTTCAAAAGAGGTAAAAGAGGACTTCAAGGATCTGCTCATCCATTCAGAAAAGGCGGCCAAGCGGTTGTGGGAGAACCCTGAAGATGAGGTCTGGGACAGGGTTTGAACAGGGAGACATCCTTATCGTACATTTCCCGTTTTCAGACCTGAGCAGTATAAAACAGAGGCCAGTTCTTGTCTTGTCAAATAACGGCTACAACAAGAAAAATAGGGACCTTATAACCTGCGCCGTTACATCCAATCTGAAGGGCTCAGAGTACTACTCTGTTCTCATAGACAATGAAGACCTCAAGGAGGGCAAAATACCAAAAAAGAGCAGGATAAAAGTAGACAAGATATTCACACTGGAGCAGAGCATAATCAAGAAGAAGGTAGCAAGAGTCAATAAGTCGGTCTTTGAGAAGGTGAAGAGGGAGTGGGGGAGGCTGATATGATGTGTGGCGGTTAACCTTTAACGATAGAGAGCAGCAGTAACTAAAGCTCCGACATAATAATGGGTCCAAGCATCAGTCCTAGGTTTTTCTTTCCCATCTTCAATGCTAGTATTGCCGTACCATTCTCGGATTAACTTAATTTGTTTTGAAGAATGATAATATTCCCCATGACGGATGTTTTTACGATTAATTTTTCTCTTAACTTTAGCGAAATACTCTTTCGCTTCATCAATAACATCGTCAGGGTCTTTCCATTCCAAATCATCACCTTTGCCTGATATTGCATTTCGCACCTTCACCACGGTAAAAATAAGCGCGATTTTGTAGGTGTGCTTCTTTGATTCAAACTGCTCATTATAACTTATGTCACTTGGATTTATTGTTTTTAGTTGTTTTTCGGCTTTTTTTAACATCTTCTTGGGGCGATTATAGTCATCATTTGAAGGGCCGTTCTTACTTATTCCGATATGAGTTGCTTTGGCCTCAATCACCATTGTTAATGCGTTATTTTTCAAGCTTTTTCTGTCCACAATATAAGCATCAACATGACCTGTGTATTTCTTTGAATCAGAGCTATAATCATCTCTATCCTTCGATGTTCTTTGAAAGGGCATCTCCAATAAACAAATTCTTCTACCTTTTTTATTTAATCCGTGAGAGAACAGGGATAAGTAGCTTTTTTCTGTTCCCCATCCAAGAATTGTATCGTGGGATCCATCTGATTTACAATACCGGTTAATCTCTTTTCTGAACTGCTCAAAACCTTCTTCTAGCACCCTAACCAATTCCGGATTTCTTCCTCTCCCTTTAAAAGGTACAGGTTTTAGCCTAACCATTTAATCACCTTTGTTTAACACTACTTTTCCGAAATCATATAAATAAAGTAATGCAATGTAACAAATACATGAACCTCTTCATCTACACGGCAAGGCAGTGTAATCCGAAGGCATGTACAGGCGCGAAGCTCGGCAGGTTGGGTGTTGCAAAGATTTTGACTAGTCCTGCGAAGATTCCCAAGAACTCGATTGTGTTGAGCCCTTTTGCAGAGCGTGTGATTTCAAAGGCAGACGCAGGGTATCGGGGGCTTACTGGTTTGGACTGCTCCTGGGAACATGCCCGCGAAATCATACCTTTGATTAAAACCGGTCATGAAAGAATACTCCCCGTGCTCATCGCCGCAAACCCTGTAAACTACGGAAAGCCCACAAAGCTCACAACCGCTGAAGCAATGGCCGCGGCGCTCTACATCCTCGGCCATCGGGAGCAGAGCAAACTGGTTTTGAGCAAGTTCAAGTGGGGCCCTCAGTTCACAGGGCTCAACGAAAACCTTTTAAACGACTACAGAGAATGCCAAAGCTCAGATGAAGTACTAGCTGTTCAAAAAGAATATTTTGATTTGTGAGGAATGATAGGATATGGCACGATTTCCAGAGGCAGAGGCACGGCTCTTTCACAAGAAGATATGCAGGCGATGCAACGCGAATAATCCGTGGAAGGCTAAGGCATGCCGTAAATGCGGTTCAAAGTCGCTTAGGTCAAAGAAGAAAGAGCGGAATAAGTAGACCTTCTATTGTTACCTCAGGCAGAGAGGGACTTTTATCTTTTTTATTTTTCCAACGCCTCGTAGGTGTACCAGATCCGCTGGGCCACAGTGAAGTGTGTGAGCACTGCAAGCACAACAATCGCCCAATAGATCGCGTTTAAACCAGGGCTTGCGGCTTCAACAATTGTTGCCGCCATGATTATAATTAGGCGCTCAGCCCGCTCGCCATAGCCCACGTTGCATTTACCATTTATCTCCATTTCAGAGCGCGCCCGTGTGTAGCTTACAAGCAGGCTTCCCACAAGAGCCGTGATCACAAGCAGATAATGGCCCTTGAGATAGACTGCAATTCCCGTAAGTATCACCGCGTCAGAATAACGGTCTGTAAGTGAGTCGAGAAATCCGCCGAATGCAGACACCCGATTTGACAGCCGTGCAACCGCGCCGTCAGCCGCGTCGAGAACCGAGCCCAACGCAAGCGAAAGCAAAGCAAAGATTAAATTGCCAGAGGCATACATAAGTCCTGCAATGATACTGAAAGTGAATCCAAGGAGTGTGATAAGGCTGGGGTTGACTTTAGCTTTGGCTATTGGCGCCACGATGCGCGTGATATATGGGTCTGCTGTGGAGCGCAGTTTCGAGCTGACCATGGGCGCTACTTGCCAGTGTGAGATAAAAAGCTTTGTGATATCATGAAAGTTGCAGTTGTAACCGGGAGGCTTATGCAGAGCCGTGTGCGAGAGGTTGCCGAAGAGTTTGGCTGCAGCGTGTTTACAGCGCCTGTTGACATCGCCTCATTCATCCGGCTTGAACACCTGCAGGGAGTGGATGGGTTTGATCTTATAATCTTCCCCGGCTACTCGACACTTGATCTCAACACAGTTGAAAAATCGCTTGGAATCAAGGCTGTATTGGGTCCGAAGGATCTTTCGAACCTTGGATATGTTCTTGAAAACATTGAGAGACTCGTGCTTTCAAAGACTGTGCCCGCCTGCGCGCTGCTAACATCTGAGATGCGCAGTAGAGCGCTCACCGAGATTAAACAAGTTGATTCAGCGGAAATCAAAAGTAGGCTGCTTAAAAAGCCAGGGAACTTTGTAATCAGAGACCTTGCGGTGGGGCAGGATTTTCCTATGCGTGTTGTGGCTGAGATTGTGGATGCCGATACGATGAGTGACAGCGAGGTGGTTGACCGGGCCAGATATTATATCGGGCAGGGTGCGGATATAATCGACATCGGCATATCTCATAAGGCGCCTGCCCGGACAGCTGAACTCATAGGCGTGCTTCGACGCCTAAACGTTCCGCTCAGCGTTGACACCATGGATTTAGATAACCTTAACGCCGCCATTGAATCTGGAGTGGACCTCATCATGAGCCTTGATAAAGAGCTTTTAGAAAAAGTCAGGCCTACAAATACTCCTGTTGTGATTGTTCCCGGCAGGGAGAAGTACACACGTCTATCAAGCCGGCTACGTATGCTTTACGAAAACATTGAGCTAGCCAAAGAACGGGGATTTACAAACATTATTGCAGACCCGATTTTGGAGCCGGTGGGATATGGGGTAACAGATTCAATTGCCGCCTACAGTGAGATGGGCGGAAAAGGTGAAGTGCCGCTGCTCATGGGTGTTGGAAACGTAACTGAACTTACAGACGCGGATTCGATTGGGATAAACGCCTTTCTCGCCGGTATTGCGATGGAGTGCTCGGTGAGCCTGCTATTCACAACCGAGGCCAGCCCGAAAACGCGCGGCGCAGTATCTGAGCTGAAATCCGCATCAAATATGATGTTTCTCGCAAAGAGCCGCGGCACCACGCCTAAAGACCTTGGAATCGATCTTCTCAGGCTAAAGGAGAAAAGACGTGTGATTTCACCTGCTGCTTCGGAGTCACAACGTGTGAAAGCTGAATCAGTCGTGAAAAAACCTGACCCCCTGGGTGATTTCACGATACACGTGGAAGAGGATAAACTTGTTGCCCTGCACACAAGGGCGGGCAAGTCTGATGTGGCGGTTGAAGGCACCTCTGCAAGAGACCTCTGCGACACAATCCTACGGCTCGGACTGGTATCAGAAATGAGCCACGCATCATATCTTGGATTGGAACTTGAAAAAGCAGAGATCGCGCTTCGAACCGGCAGAAGTTATGTGCAGGATGAAACTCTTTTCCATTATTAAAAGCATGTCCTTTTCATGGGATAAGATTTCCCCTGCAGCGTACCGAAAAACTTAATATTGCATGTGCTGAGCAGGTAACTGGGAAATATGGAGTTTTCACAAAACGGCCTTATCACAACGCACCATGATTTCGGCCAGGACCTGGAGTGGCAAAAAGAAGAGCTCGCCTCGTCGAACCGGCCCTGCACAGTAATAATTCCAATGCTCTATTCTGAAATTCAGCAGCCGGCGCTTAAAAACATACTTGAAAGCCTGAATAACTGCCGCTATCTAGAAAAGGTGATCGTTTCTTTAAAGGCAGAAACCCTGGATGAGTACAAAAAGACAGTGAAATTCTATGAGAAGCTGCAGATTCCAAGTCTCATTCTATGGAATGACAGTCCAGGGATAAAAAAGATACTTGAAGGCTTGAAAAAAGAGGATATCAATGTTTCTGATATTTCAGGTAAGGGCCGTGATATGTGGATTGCACTTGGCGTTGGAAGCCTTAACTCATATGCGCTCTCACTTATTGACGCTGATGTTGTGACCTTTACAGAAGCTGTTCCCACGAGGCTGCTTTTTCCAGTTGCATCGCCTAAGCTGGATTTTTTCTTTAACAAGGCTTTTTACACCCGCATAGGGCTTAAGGAGCTGAAGATGTACGGCCGGGTTTTCCGGCTCTTTGTAACACCTCTTATCGATTCTCTGAGGCGCAAGCTCGGCAGGCGCTCGTCCTTTCTAGAGTATCTGGCATCCTATAAATACGCGCTTTCAGGTGAGTTCGCCCTCACATCCGATCTGGCGCTAAACATCCGTGTGCCCGGTGACTGGGGCGTGGAGATGGGCATACTCTCCGAAGTCTTTCGAAACGCAAGTCTCAAACGGGTGTGCCAGACCGACCTTGGATTTCAC
>QIDD01000082.1 GCA_003230355.1 Methanobacteriota archaeon | reverse complement strand
ATAATTGAATAAAATGATTGCGCAGGAAGTTGAATTGTTTTATATGGTCTTGGCGGTGGCTGCAACGCCTTTAGCAGCGCTCGGATATTTCTTATTCATGTGCAGCAGGGAAAATGATAATTCCGAAGCTGAGAAAACCATCGGCACTTGCGAAATCTCTTGAAGAAAATAGAGAAGAGTTTGACTGATTAATCTGTAACGAACAAACTACTGATAACTTCATAACTCAGGTTCCCTCTGAGTTTTTCAGCCGGTTTTTCAAATCCAGGATTTAAATGCTGGAAAAAACAAGTTTTACACATCTCTTTTTTATGTCCATTAACAATTGCGTTAAAATTAGTAAACCCGATATCTTTTCCACAGGACTTACAACACTTCATTTTTTACATAACCTCATTAAGTTTTTCAATTGTTTTTTCCATTTTTACCCTTCCTTCAATATTACAACGTTAAATCATGACATTTAAGATATAAGGGGTTTGCGAAATAATGTTCTTGAATAAAGTTCCCTTTCTATAGAAAAGAAAGAATGCAGGGCAGGATAGATTTTTTATATCAAAGTCATTTTAAAAGGTGTTCATGGCCAAGCGTTTCTCCCAGCTAATGGCGGCGTATTCCACGGCTGTTGAAGAGTATTGCCGTGAGCTTGAGTGGGATTATCAGCGTTTTAAGACCGCGATTTCAGATGAAGGGATTTCCAACACAGAGCTCTATCTCGAAGACCCCAACGAAGGCATTGTTGAAAAGCTCAGCCTCTTTTTAGAACCCACCAATCAGTCGGCGGTGTTTATAATCTGGGATGATGTGGGCATGGGTAAGAGCAGTATCCGGGATTTTGTGGCGCGCAGCCTGCGGGATATTCCTAATTATTTCACACTTCAGATAACCGATCCCAGGCTCACCTCTTTTCAGATGCTCAGGGTGATTTCTGAAGAGCTCGACCTTAAAGACCTGCCATTGAACCGGATGATTGTAAAAAAACACCTGAAGAACAGGCTTTTTGAGCTTGCAGAAAAAGGGCTTATAACAGTTATCTGGGTGGATGAGGCAGAGAAGATCACAAAGGACATTCTCTCAGAGCTTCGCGCGCTATCAGATGTGAAGACTGAGGACGGCCTAAAGTGTTGTAAGCTCATCCTATCGGGAACGCCGTCGCTCATGGCAAAGATCGAGCGTTACATCGCAGCTGATCCTGAGGATGCCGCCGCCTTTGATGACAGGGCGAGTCTAAACACTTTCAGACTGAACCGTTGGGGCGCAAAAGACATCTATAATTATTGGAAGCTTGTATCTGACTACTGCGGTGGTGCCAACCCATTTGAAGAGGATTGTGCATCTGTTGTGCTTGAGATAAGCGAGGGAAAGCCCAGAACCATTGCTCAGATAACAAAGCTTGCAATCCATAAAAAGGCGATTCAAAACTTTTTCGAAGTAAACATTGAAGGCTCAAAGATCACGAAGCGAGACATCATTGCCGCCCTTGAAGACCATCTTCAAGACCTAAAATAAGTCCTGCAATATTTTTATAGTATAATCTCCATTGTATCTCCAGTGTTATATGGAGGTTTTTGATATGAAGGAAGTGAAGGTTTTACTTGAGCAGGACGAAATGCCAAAAAGGTGGTATAATATATTGCCAGATCTACCAGAGCCGTTGCCGCCTGTTATTAATCCTGGTACAAAGGAACCTATTGGGCCGGGGGATCTAGCGCCATTATTCCCGATGGAGCTGATTAAACAAGAGGTTAGCACCGATAGATATATTGATATTCCAGAGGAGGTGCGGGAAGCATATTTCCAGATTGGAAGGCCGTCGCCGCTTTATCGTGCACACCGGCTTGAAAAGGCACTTAACACACCGGCAAAAATTTACTATAAGCGTGAGGATGTAAGCTTTGCAGGCTCTCACAAACCCAACACCGCGATTGCGCAGGCCTACTATAACATGAAGGAAGGCGTGGAAAAGATTGCGACTGAAACAGGGGCTGGACAGTGGGGCACAGCGCTTTCGCTTGGATGTGCATTGTTTGATATTGCCTGTGAAGTCTTTATGGTGCGTATCAGCTATGATCAAAAGCCGTATCGCAGGATTATTATGGAGCTATATGGTTCCAAGGTTCATCCTTCCCCATCTACTGTGACAAATACGGGCAGGGCCTTTTTGGAAAAGGACCCGAATCACACAGGCTCCCTCGGTTTGGCGATCAGCGAAGCCGTTGAGGTTGCGGCCACAAACGATGACACCAAATATTCATTGGGCTCTGTTCTCAACCACGTGCTTATGCATCAAACCGTCGTTGGACAGGAAACACAGCTCCAGTTTGATAAGATCGACACAAAGCCGGATGTCATGATCGGATGTGTGGGCGGCGGCTCCAACTTTGGCGGATTCATATATCCAACCCTTGGGAAAAAGCTTCGAGGAGAAGACAATTCCACGAGATTTAAGGCTGTTGAACCCAAGGGATGCCCTACACTTACGAAGGGTGAATACCGATATGATCACGGTGATGCTGCCAGGCTTATCCCTCTCATTAAAATGTATACTTTGGGCTGTGACTTTGTGCCATCCCCGATTCATGCAGGCGGGCTGCGCTATCACGGTGAATCCCCCTCACTATCTTTACTGCATAAGACCGGCAACTTGGAGGCTGTGGCCTATGATCAGCTCGAAACCTTTGAGGCAGGGAGCATGTTTGCAAAGACCGAGGGGCTCGTTCCAGCTCCTGAGACAAATCATGCGATAAAGGCAGCAATTGATGAGGCCATTGATGCGAAGAAGAAGAATGAAGAGCGCATCATTGCCTTCAACTTCAGCGGACACGGACTTTTGGACCTAAAAGGATACGCAGACTTCATAGCTGGGAGATTGAAATAGGTTTAGTATTATGCCGCGGGTGCTTGTCGTTGACGATGAAGATGATCTGATAATCATAGTTACAGCCATCCTTAGATCTGAAGGGTTTGAAGTTCTCAGCGCGAACAGAGGGGAAACAGCTCTTGAAATCCTTGAATCTGAAAATGTAGATCTCATCCTGCTCGATGTGATGATGCCGGAAATGGACGGCTGGACAGTTGCCTCAGAGATAAAAAACCGCGGCCTCGCGCTTGGAACGCCTATTGCCATGCTCACAGTAAAGTCAATGACACCTGCCAATTTCTACAGTAATGAAATCGAAGGCATAACTGACTACATTAACAAGCCTTTTTCCAAGGAACAGCTCTTGGCTCGTGTAAAATCGATTCTCGATGATGCTGAAAAAATCAAATCATCAAGGGAGAATTTGCATGACACATCGCCTAATTTCGGGGCTGAATACGCGGATCTGCTCAGGACTGAGCGGCTCTATGAAAACTTGAAGAAGAGCATGAAGCTGTCTCTCTCAAAGCTTGATAAGTCATCTGAGGAATATAAGATGATCAGCGATACCTTTGATTACTGCGGGCTGCTGCTCTTGCGGATTAAAGAGAAAAAAGAGGGTTTTGAAAAGTTGATCGAGCAAAACAAGTAAGTTCATAGGGTTATTTTTCGATGTCAATGTCTAGGACCCAGTGATACATTTTGGGAGCATATGATTTGACTTTTACAGTTTTTGAAACCTTGGCTGAGGCTGCGTGCTCTGATGCAAGTTTTAATACACTCTGGATTTTGCCTTCCAGCTTTTCCTCGGTACAGTTAAAGTGGTAGTGAAGGGTGCCGCGCTTTTTTAAAGCTTTAATCGCTGTTGGAAGAAATCTTTCTGTTTCAAAGAGATAACCCATGAGCACGCGGTCTGCAACACCTGTGGGGCACACCTCGCGGCAGTCGCCTAGCAGGGGGTCAACGTTACTTAGTTTATTCAACACAATGTTTTCTTTTAAAAACTGGAAGGCAGCTGGATTTTTTTCAACTGCATATACTTTTCTTGGTCGAGAATGCTTAGCAAGGGGTAGTGTGAACTGTCCTACGCAGGAAAACATGTCCACTACTGTTTCATTTGGCGAGGAAACTGTTGCCATCCTCTCACGCTCCTCCTTATTTCCAAATGAGAACATGACCTTTGTTGGGTCGATACGATACTTGCAGCCGTTTTCAACATGAATAGATTCGGTTTTACTCCCCGCAATCACTTCAGTCACCGGCTCGCGAAGCTCATCATCAATCGACATGCGGTTCACAACGGTTTCAGCAGTCGGATGCAGCCTCACAATAGTCTCGCCGATAAGAGTTTTTTCGTTTTCAGAATATCCCGGGTCAAGGCTTACAACCATCACACTCCCCAGAATTTCCCAGCCGCTTAGCCTGAGATCAAGTTGGTCTGCAAGCGCGGCCTGAAGCCCTTTAACCGAAAGATTGCGCCGCGGCACCTGTTTAGAAGAGGACATTAAATATCTCAGCCGTCTTTTTCAAATCCAACACTTCAACATCGCCGAACATAGAGAGTAGACCTGGCTTGGCATCAGCGCCGATGCGAAACACAGCCTTACCCTTGTAGATGACATTAACAGTAACATCACGGGTCTTGAGGTCTTCTGCAACCTTTTTGATCTTTTTCATACCTTCCATTTCTTCAACTCCCCACGCAGCGTTTTAAGCCCGTCTATATCATGGATCTCAACATCAATGCTGCTGCCATTAGGCTTTACCTCAAGGACCCTGCGCCCTTCAAGCTCAAGATTCAGCCCCACCTTGTTTTGCTCGATAAAAGAAATCCATGTGGCGATATCCATAGCAATAATAAAAAATACCGCCCTATTTTAAGGTATCGCTTGAAGTGGTGGAAAAGATTATTTATATGTGGGATATAGATAGTGATTCGTAGGAAAGGAGGTTTTGTCTATGAGGGTGGAAGACGTTTTAAGTGAGGGTTATGAACTATTTAGGAAACAGTGGGTTACCTTTTTAATTGCTACATTAATCGCACTATTCGGCTCGATTTTTATTATCACAGCTCCGCCGTTGTTCTTCGGGATATATTACATGGGACTGAAAATCATAGCTGGAGAAGAGGTTGAAATCTCGGATGTTTTCAAGGGATTTGATTACTTCGGCACTAGCTGGATAATTTTCATAGTCGGCGGGCTTGCCGTAATAGTTGGACTCATCTTTCTCATAATTCCAGGGCTGCTTCTCATAGTACTATTCCAATATGCAATTCCCATCGCTATTTCAGAAAAGGCCGGCGCCATAAAATCTCTTGAAAAAAGTTTTGCCCTGGGAAAAGAAAACCTGGAATTTTCGATAATACTTGGGATCGTGCTGTGGGTGATAAACGGCGTTGGATCCGCCCTTTCAGTGGGCTGGTTGATAACATATCCCTTTACCGTGGTCTGCTACTGTATAGCTACACAAAAGCTTGCTGGAGGAGCTAAGGAAGGCTAGAGAAAAAATATGAGGGTTAAAATCGTTTTAGGTGTTTTGCTGTTGTTATTCCTATCCTCTTCCTCTGGATGTCTTCAAGAGACAGCGGCGCCTGTGGCCTGCACAGCTGATGCGAAGGTATGTCCTGATGGAACAGCGGTTGGACGG
>QIDD01000081.1 GCA_003230355.1 Methanobacteriota archaeon | reverse complement strand
GATGAGTTCATGCATGACAAGCCGGTTGTGGTCTATGATCCGAATGAAAAACGGGCCCATGTGATTCGCTATCTTCGCGCCTATGAAGACATCGTGGTTGTTGAGCGCCCCCTTGAAATCGCTGATTATCTGGTGCAGTCCCCGGAAGGAACAATTGCGATTGAGCGCAAGAAAGCCTCTGATTTTCTGGCTAGCATTACAGACGGCAGAATGTTTACGCAGATTGAGCATCTCCAAAATTATGACGACGCGAGAATCGTTCTTGAGGGCGCGATCTTTACAAAAGCCAAGATGGGCGCTTGCTTTTGTGTTGATAGTATGGGAAAACCGCTTAACAAGAAGAAAGGGTCAAGAGCAAGAGCCCAACCAATGACAATATGGGCGTCACGTTACTTCATCCACCCCCACTCGCTCACATCGATTTTCAAAAAAATTCAGGATATGGGAATAACGATTATCCCTAGCGGTGGTGCCTATGACACGGCAGATCTCATGCATTTCTGGGCGACTCGTGGCGAGAAAAAGGAGACCCTTGAAATACGGCGTAAGGTGAAGACTGAGACTGATTATGACCGCCAGCTTTTTATGATCGCCGGGCTGCCTGGGATCGGCGCTGTTCAGGCGATTGAACTACTCAAAAATTATGGCACTCCCATGCAGGTTTTCAGCGCCTTTCTAGATCACAGCCCTAAAAACTTTCCGATAAAAGGACTTGGTGAGACCAGGGTGAAAAAGATTAGAGTGCTTCTCACAAACAACTTGCTTGAGGTTGAAAAGAAGCGGATGATTGAGCATGAATTCAAAGAGCGGGTCTCCCTGCTCTACGAAATTCTGGGTGCGAAAGAAGCTGAGCTTGGGAAGATGACCAAGGTTGATCTGACGCCGATGCTTCGGGAGCAAGACCTCAAGCTCACAGGAAACAAACCCGTTCTCGTTGCGCGGCTTCTCGACTCTATGAAGCTTGAGGAAAAGGTTGATATAAAAAGGTTCGTCCAGGTGTATAATGAGCTGAGGAATTCGAAGGATCGCCATCATCAGATACCAAGGGATCTTGCGCTCTTCTACAGCAAGGTGACGAAATGACGGATAAAGCGGTTATCACGATTTTAGGTAAGGATAGAAAGGGCCTGATCTCAGGTGTGACCGGGTTTCTTGCACAGGGCGAAATAAACATTACAGACATTAAGCAAAGCGTGGTGCAAGGGCTTTTTACCATGTTCATGACCGTTGATCTCTCAACTGGGAGCCTTGGTTTTGAGGAGCTGCAGACCGGCCTTAAACAGCTTGCAGAAAAGCTTCAAGTGGAAATTGAGGTAACACCTTTTTCAGAGTATCAGGACCACCGCCCAGTAAAGCCGCGAAACCCCTATGCCCTCGTCGTTTTAGGAAGGGATCGACCGGGCATTGTTTCCGACGTGAGCAGCATCCTTGTTTCAATGGACCTTAACATTGAGTCCACAAACCTCACGGCCAGGGGCGATCTTATCTCTGTAAAATTCATAATCGACATTGAAGACAAATCCCCTGAAACAGTGCGTGAGGCGGTTAAACAGGCATCGGAGCGTGTGGGGCTTGATGTTGTGGTGCTTCGCTATGAGAATTTTCAGCGTGAAAAAAGGCTTATCGTTTTTGACATGGATTCAACAATTACTGATGACGAGGTTATCGACGCGCTTGCAGAGGCTGCAGGGGTTGAGGAGGAAGTTAAAGGCATAACGGCCAAGGCTATGTGCGGCGACCTCGATTTTAAGAAGGCGCTTAAAGACCGTGTGAAACTCCTCACTGGAATGCCTGTTAGCGTGCTTGAAGACATCGCTGAAAACCTCGCGCTCACACCTGGGACTGAGGAGCTTCTTTCAACGCTGAAGTCTATGGGATATAAGACGGCGCTTATCTCCGGCGGATTCACATTCTTCACAGACAGGTTGAAGGAGGAGCTGGACTTTGACTATGCCTACGCAAATAAGCTGGAGATAGTTGATGGCAGGCTCACAGGTAAGCTGAAGGGGCGTATAATCGACGCCGAGGGTAAGGGACGAATAATCGGCGAGCTTGCGAAGAAAGAAAACATCTCAACAGAAAACATCGTGGCGGTGGGCGACGGCGCAAACGACCAGATAATGATCAAAAACGCGGGGTTGGGAATCGCCTTCAACGCAAAAGACCTCTTGAAAAAAATCAGTGACGGCACGATTTCAAAGACAAACATCGTAGGGCTTCTCAACGTGCTCGGAGGAGAGGAGAGGTGAAGGGCATGAAAAGTGTTATATGCCCGCGGCGTCATCTTAGGCTGGAAGAATTATGCAGGTAAAAGAGATCGAGCTAAAAGGCCATATCATCGACTCGTTCATCCTGCCCAAGGTATTCGACACCATCATGGACATGGGCGGCGACTTCGATGTAACAGAGTTTACCATCGGCAAGAAGAAGACCGAGCCCAGCTACGCCCGCATACTCATAAAAACAGATACACGCGAGCTTTTGGACGACATCATCGGCGAGCTAATCAAGGTCGGAGCCACAATCCCTGAAGTCGAAGAAGCAGAGCTTGCAGCCGCACCCAAGGATGCCACGCTTCCAGACAACTTCTACTCCACAACTAATCATCCCACCTTTGTTCGAATCAACAGCAGTTGGGCTCCCGTGGCCCGGCATGAAATGGACCTTGTAATCGTTGTTGATAAAGATGCGAAAAAAGCAAAATCCGTTCCTATAAGCGAGGTGAAATCCGGCGACCTCGTGGTTGTGGGCAAAAAAGGCATACGGATTGAACCTCCAGAGCGCCCGCGCGGATACAGCGTGTTCGAGTTCATGAGCAGCAATGTGTCGTCTGAAAAGCCCACAGAATCGCTTATCGAGGAGATCGCCCGTGAAATTGTGGCCGTGAAAAAACGAGGCGAAAAAGTGCTTGTCGTAGGCGGGCCTGCAATCGTTCACACAGGAGCGCACACAAGCCTTGCGCGGATGATAAAAAACGAGGTTGTAGACGTGCTCTTCGCAGGTAACGCACTCGCCGTGCATGACATTGAATCAGCATTATACGGAACATCGCTGGGGATAAACACAGCAACGGGCAGGCCGGCAGAAGGCGGACACCGTCACCACCTCTACGCGATAAACGAGGTCAACAAGGCAGGAAGCATCCAGGCACTCGTGCAGTCAGGCAAACTGACACAAGGCGTGATGTACGAAGCCACAAAAAAAGAAATACCCTACGTGCTTGCCGGATCAATCCGGGATGATGGCCCACTGCCAGAGGTCATCACCGATGTCATCCAGGCCCAGCGAGAGATGCGAAAAAGACTTGACGGCGTGGAGCTCGTGCTCATGATATGCACGCTGCTGCACTCAATAGCCGTTGGAAACCTTCTAGCGTCAAATATAAAAACCATATTCGTCGACATCAACCCCGCAACAGTAACAAAACTAGCCGACAGAGGCACCGCACAAGCACTCGGAGTAATAACAGACGCCGGCAGCTTCCTACCCCTGCTCGAACAAAAAATTAATGAACTAAGCTAAAAAAAAACACAGAGAATCAAAACAAACACAAAAACATATGCGGCTGTGGTCTAGCGGTTAGGACATTGGCCTTCCACACTAATCGCCCGCCCCCAGAAAAAAACAGCGATTAATGGAGCAAGCCAATTGCACGGGTTCAAATCCCGTCAGCCGCATCTTTTTCTTCTGAAAGAAAAATCACTTCGTCACACGAAATTTAAAAGCCTGCTTTTAGAGCATCAAAAAGAACCCGATAGTAGATAACAAAATTCTCTCGACACTGAAGTATAATCCGAGCCCTAAACGCCAGGAATTTGCTGGCATAATTTTCTCAACCACTTTTATTATGCTAGACTGCTTCGTCGTCAAACACTGTGTCGAGAAAGAGCGCAGCTGTCCAGGAAAAATCGGTTGACCCATATCCACGGCCTTTAATTGGATCATAATATTCGTGGAATCCGTAGCGGCGCACAAGCTCGATTATGTCGGTCTTCACGCTCTCCGCCTTGTCCACGTATCCGTATCTTCTTAGGCCCTGCATAAGCATCCAGTTCATGTTAATCCATATCGGTCCTCGCCAATAGTTTTCAGGGTCGAAGTGCTCGCCCTCCCGGTTATAGTTGGGGATGGAAAAACACTTTTTCTCGTGCATTGAGCAGAAGCTGCTTGAATCCATGTATTTGTAGAGCTTTCGAGCCTGCGCCTGTGAGGGGATGCCGCCGTATAAAGGAATGAAGCCGGATGCCGTGTCCACCTCGATCATCTCTTCTGCCCTGAGATCATAGGCATCATAAAATCCGTGCCCCTTGTGCCAGAGTTTTTTGTTAATCGCTTTTTTCGTCTTCTTCTCCCACCCTTTGATCTGTGTTTGGTCTTCTCCCAATACCTCAGCTATTTGAGCAAGGTCCTGATTCGCCCTCACCAAAATTGAGTTTACAAGCGGATCCTGCAGCAGGAAAGGGCAGGTTTTGAATAGTTCCGCTTCATCGTAGTCTCGTTCTTTGAAAAGCTCCACCAAATAGATGTATCGGTTGTAATCCCAGTCCTGGGGCCGCTGCTCACGTGGCACACCGCTTTTTAGGTCTTTTCTATCGAATTGTGGTGTGTCCCCCAGCTCGATTCGCTGGAGCGGCTCATCCCAGGTTGGCGAGTTGTCAAGCCCTGATGCCCAGGGATGGCGAATATATGCGAGCCCTTCTCCAAGCGGGTCTCGTACTGTGTAGAAAAATTTGTGTGATGCCAAAAGCTTCGGATACATGTCTTTTAGGAATCCAAAGGCAGAGGTTGGGTCTATTGCTCGCTTGTAGATTGTGAGCGCGGCTATTGCGTGGACAGGAGGCTGCGTGATACCAGAGGTTTGAACACCGCTGGGAGCTTCTTCAGAGATAGTTGTGTTCCAGAATTCCGCGTCCGGAAAATAAGCATCCGATGGATTCTGTGCATAGACGATATGGGGGATCATCCCGTTTTTCCACTGTCCCCGAAATAGCGACCGAAGCTCGGTCTGCGCCTTCTGCTGATCAAAAGTGGAGTACCCTATCGCGATGAACCCTGAGTCCCAGCTCCACTGATGAGGGTAGAGCAGCGCTGAGGGCCGTGTGTAGCCATCCATCCAGTTGTTCTCAAGAATTGATTTTGCTTTCTTCATTAGACCTTTTAACGCGTCTTCCATTTTTCCCTCATTTATCCGTGTGAAACCGTCCAGATAATTCATCTAAGAGTAGATTGACTTGTTTTAACCATCTATTTAATTTAAATTTATAAGGTGTTTTCTCCTATGAACTTGTTTGGGACATATTGATCAGGCGTTTTCAACAAAGGCATGTTGAAAGTGTTTTATTCCTTGATTTTCTCTTTAAGCTTTTTAATCTCTTCTTTAAGTTCTGTCATCCTTACTTCTCTACCAACTGTAAGTCGCTGCCACTTTTCGAGCTCCTCCACACGCTCTTTTAGCCCCTCCTTTGCATTCCTTCGCTCTGTATGTCTCGAAGCACAAAGGTGATGTCCGCACCCTTTTCGCATATC
>QIDD01000080.1 GCA_003230355.1 Methanobacteriota archaeon | reverse complement strand
GGCTGCTGGAACTGTCCACCCGCGATTAGACCGAGCACATGAGCAGCATCATAGCCGATGCTTGCACCTACTTCATCGGCAGCCGCGCGTAGCTCGCTCACAGGATGGGGGAAGAGAAACACGCTCCCGCCGAAATAGAGAAACTTAGGTTTTTCAGCAATTATAGCCTTTTGTGTCGCATCCACATCGATGTTCATCTCACGGGGGTCGAAGATGAAGTTCTTCACCTTCAGATTCATCACGCCTGCAGCTGAGATTCGGGAATGGCTGATATGGCCGCCATGGGGCACATGTAGGCTCATCATCGTGTCGCCGCTCCTCCCTAGCACAGTGTAGGCGGCGAGATTTGCGACAACACCTGATGTTGCCTGCACATTCACGTGCTTCGCATCGAAAAGCTGCCTGCCAAGCTTCTTTGTGAGCTTTTCAATCTCATCGATATAAGTGCACCCCTGATAATACCGCTCATCTGGCTGACCCTCAGCATACCGATGGGAAAGATCGGTTGCCATCATCTCCCGCACAGCATGGCTTGTAACATTTTCAGAGGCAATCATGGGCAGACACTCATCCATCCACCGGTGATGGGCTTTAACAATGCCGCGAATCCTGCTTGCTGTCTCTGCGTTCTTGCTCATGCTGTATCAACTCGATTAATTTCATCCATTATCTGCTCTGCCGCACCACTTGGATCTGGGCTTTGATAGATTGCGCGCCCGATGATCTCGAAATCAGCACCTGCAGATATGGCGGACCCAACCGCTGCGCCCTGGGCTTTCACACCAGGAGATATGACTACCAGGTCACCTATGATACTTCTTAGGGTTTTTATGGTTTGTGGTCGTGTTGCAGGTGCGACAATCCCCTCGGCAAACCCTGCGGCGTGAGACGCGATTTCACGGTTATGCCCTGAGATATAGTCGAGCGCGCCGGGATGGCTCATGTCAGAGACCACAAATAGGCTGGCTTCTTTGCTGCATGCTTCAACAACATCACGGCCCATTATGCCCTGGACGATGACAAAGTCTGCGCCTGCCTCGGTTGCAAGCCTGCATATTTCAGCGCTTACATGGGGCACGTCGGCAACCTTGAAATCAGCGATGATCGGTAGACCGAACTGCTTGAGTTCAGTTATCACACCCAGTCCCGCGGATAGCACCAGCGGATAGCCTATCTTGATTGCGTCAATAAATTCCGCTGTCTGCCCTGCAACTTCAACAGCTCGCTCTGTTCCATTCACATCAAGCGCCAGGATCACGCCGGCTCTTCTCAGCTTTAACAGGTCTTTTCCATCTATAGTAACAGCTCCCTAAACCGCAATAAACCCTGGTATATAATAAGTTTTTCGCAGGCCCAGGTATGGGGGCGGGCGGGTGAGATATTACTTATAACACCAGTGTTTATACATAAGGATGAATGTGAAAATCTTTGATTTGCAGGAGTTGGCCGAGGAATCAGAGGGTGAATATGTGCTGGGCCTCAAAGACCTCCACACCCATGCAGTGTACATTGTATATGGTTTTTTAGAGCCCGGCGAAACTGGTAGAAAGGTGCTTCCGGGAAAGGGGCATGAAGAGATACTCAGCATCACGAAAGGCGAGGTCCGGGTTAAAACACCAGATAAGACGTTCAAGCTCAAATCAGGTGAAGCTGTGCATGTGAAAGAAGACGATGAATGGACATTGGAAAACACAGGCGACGAAACCGTTTTTTACGTTCTCGCAGGCGGACATCCGCCAAAAGTACATTAAAACCGCGTCTATTCCCCAATCCTCTCTTTCAGTTTTACTACCCGGTCACGGAGTGCAATCGCTCTTTCGAAATCCAGTTTGTCCGCTGCCTCGCGCATCTCAGCTTCAATCTCGATTATCATCTTTGGAACCTCCTTCTTCGGAATGTGCAGCGTGTCTGTCAGATCAACCTCTTTTTCTCTCACCGGCTTAATAATCGTTTCAGGAGTGATCCCATGTTTTTTGTTGTAGTTTAGCTGAAGTTTTCTCCGCCGCTCTGTTTCAGAGATTGCAGCGCGTATAGAATCCGTGAATTTGTCTGCATATAACACCACATGTGAGTTCACGTTTCGAGCGGCGCGGCCGATGATCTGGATCAGGCTTCGAGCGTCCCGTAGAAATCCCTCTTTGTCAGCGTCAAGAATCCCGATGAAACCCACCTCAGGGATATCCAATCCCTCACGTAGCAGGTTGATGCCTACGAGCACGTCGAATTTGCCGAGCCTGAGCTGGCGGATGATCTCGGTGCGCTCCAAAGTGTCAACCTCTGAGTGAAGATACCTGGCCTTAACCTGCTGCTCAGCAAGATACTCGGTCAGCTCCTCTGCAAGCCTCTTTGTAAGCGTTGTCACAAGCACACGGTCACCCCGCTGAATCGTGGATCTGATCTCAGCCAAGAGATCCGCTATCTGCCCCTCGATGGGCCGTACTTCGACGACTGGGTCAATGAGCCCTGTGGGCCTGATGATCTGCTCCACTATCTGCGACGAAAGCCCTCTCTCGTAGTGTGCTGGCGTTGCCGAGACAAAAACCGCCTGTTTCATATATTTTTCAAACTCCTCAAAACGCAGAGGCCGATTGTCAAAGGCGCTGGGAAGCCTAAAGCCATAGTCAACCAAGGCTTTCTTGCGTGAGTAGTCGCCGTTGTACATGCCGTGGACCTGGGGAATCGACTGATGGCTCTCATCGACGAACATGAGAAAATCATCAGGGAAATAGTTAAGCAAACAATATGGGGGTTCACCCGGTTTTCGCCCGTCAAAATGGCGGCTGTAGTTTTCAATACCCTTGCAGTAACCGGTTTCTTCGATCATCTCAAGGTCATAGAGCGTTCGCTGCCTCAGACGATGCGCCTCAAGTAGGTCCAGCTCTGGCAGCCGGTCTTCAAGCTCGGCCCTGATACTATCAATCGCCCGCTGCTTATCTTCGTCGGCGATGACAAAGTGCCGCGCTGGATAGACAAAATAATATTTGAACTCTTCAACCAACTCGCCCGTGACCTTATCAATCTCGCGGATCCGCTCCACAGTGTCGCCGAAAAGCTCAACCCGGATGATGTTATGATAGTAGCCTGGCACGATGTCGATTGTCCCGCCTTTCACACGGAACCGCCCCGGCGCAAGGTCTATTTCGTTTCGCTCGTACTGCACGTCCACAAGCCGCCTGAGCAGGTCGTTTCTCTTTATAGTCTGGCCAACCGACACCTCAAATCCAAGGCTCTGAAAGTTCTCAGGATTACCGAGGCCGAAGATGCAGGAGACCGAGGCCACGACAATCGTGTCGCGTCTGGACATTAGCGACGCCGTGGCACTTAGCCTGAGCTGCTCGATCTTCGGGTTCACGTCCGCGTCTTTTTCAATATACTGGTCTTTCTGCGGAAGATATGATTCAGGCTGATAATAATCATAATAGGAGACGAAATACTCGACTCTGTTTTCCGGGAAGAACTCGGTGAATTCATTGTAGAGCTGGGCTGCAAGGGTCTTGTTATGGGCGAAGACAAGCGTCGGGCGCTGCACGGCTTCGATAACATTAGCCATTGTAAAGGTCTTGCCGCTGCCAGTGACTCCGAGAAGCGTCTGAAACCGCTCGCCACGCTCAAGACCAGCCACAAGCTTTTTAATCGCCTCTGGCTGCGAGCCCTGGGGTTTGAAATCAGATCTGAGTTTGAACGCGGTCATAATCTCTTTACCATCGTCAAAAAAGTTGCTGAGAGAAGCAGTAGGATCGCAATTGGCAAAGTCAGATTCCCTATTGAAAACATAGCAAGAATTGAAAACATCGCTAAAATAAACCCAGATGCCCAGACAATCTTGGGCTGGTTTTTCAAGCCCCCTACAGCTCCTGCGGAGGTAATGACCAAGATGAATATACTCCAGAAAAATATTGCATTGTCCCTAAAGCGTTCATTCATAGTCCAGAGGACCAGTGAAATTGATACATAGACCGCGATAATCAGTGCGGCTAAACCCACAATTTTCCCAATCACTTCTATTGCGTCTTTCATTTTCATAGTTACAGAGACCCGTAAGATTTGAGTTTGAAATCGGTCATTTTGTCCCTCTAATTTAATTAAATGAAAGACCGCCAATGAAGGGATTCTTAACGGACCTTATAGACATGCCCTCGGTGGTCGATCAAATTTAGATAAACTATCTTTTCCTTCTCGTCTGGCGTGAATATCAGCCGGTATCTCTTTGAAATTCGTGTTGACTTTTTCCTGTGAAGATCGCCTGTAAGCCATCCTCCTACTTTTAATGGGTCTTCTTGCAGTCTTTTAATTTTTTTGTCAAGCTCCTCGAGGGTCTTTTTATTTTTCCTGATGGTTCTTAAGGACTCTAGAAATGTGTCTGTACGCTTGACCTGCCATCCCATGTTCACAGCTCGTCAAGCATATCTTCAACAGAAGTAACCTCTTTTATCCTGCCGGCTTTAATGTCCTGATCACTCTTGTGAAGTGCTTTCATTGTCTGTGGGTTGCCGAGGATTTCGACTGAGTCTACAAGTGCTTCGACATCTTCGCGCGTGACCATCTTCTCCTCCAGTCTCTTCAGCTCTTTGTAGACATCTTCAAGGGTTACAGAATCAGTCATGTCTTTACATAGCCTCTCTCGTCCATAAAAACATTTCTGTTTATAAAAGGTGAAACCCTCCTTATTATACGATTCTTTTTTATTTTCCACCCCTTTTTAATAGATGAGAAGTTACAGTTTAATGGGTGGCTTTTATTTTATCATCTCTTTTTTGCGCAGCAGCCTATTGTATTTTATTGCGAATCTATGTGCTTCATCCCGGATTTCGCGGATGAACAGCAGGCCCTGGTCTTTTTTATCCAGCTTGAGTGGAAGCGCCTGGCCTGGGATGTAGATGTCTTCAAATCTTTTTGCAATCGCGATGATGGCGATATCCAGCCCAAGCAGGTTCAACGCCGAAAGCGCAGCGCTGAGCTGAGCTGCCCCACCATCAATTACAATCAGGTTCGGAAGCACACCCCCCTCGTTTTTCAACCGACTGTATCTGCGCCTCACAACCTCGGAGATTGCGTCTGTATCAGAGATGCCCTCAACGGTACGAATCTTGAATCTTCGATAGCTGCTTTTATCCGGCCTGGCCTCACGATATTGAACCATGCTGCCCACCGTCGAGGTTCCTGAGAGATGGCTGATATCAAAGCACTCGATTACCTCTGGCAGAACTTCAAGTCCCAGCGCCTCCTTCAAATTCTCAAGCTTTGACGTGCCTGCGAAAAATGTGAGTTCAATGTTTCGGTCTACAAGCTTGAGGAGGTCTTTTTTCACACCACGCTTTGGAACCGTGACCCGCACCTTTCCACCCAGCCTCTGCTCCAAAAACAACGCGAGGGACTCACCCACAGGCAGCGGTAGTATAAGCTCCTTTGGAACAGCTTGATCCGAATAGTATTGGACCAGAAACTCTTCGAAAAAATCCGGCGCTTCTTTGTTGGTGAGCGTGCCCCTGTAGATGTTAAAGAGCAGCAGATGCACCCTGCCCCCGTGGAGGGCGAAGCTTATGATGTCTTCATCATGCCGGCGCTGCCTGTCCACAAGCTGGCGCTTGCTTAGATTTGAAACTGCGTCGATCTGGTCTCGAAGCTCCTGCGCACGTTCAAAGTTCAAGTCATCGGATGCATTTTTCATCTCAGACTCAAGACCCTGGATAAGCTCCTTTGTCCGCCCCTTTAAGATGAGCTTTGCCTTTTCAATGCGGTCATTGTATTCGTCTTT
>QIDD01000079.1 GCA_003230355.1 Methanobacteriota archaeon | reverse complement strand
GCCCCTTCAGATTGAAGATGTGGGCCCGATCATCAAAGCGGTTGAAAGGGTTCCAGGACTCTTCGGCTATGTGGGCGTTGACTTTATATTGAGTGCTGGTGGGCCTCGTATCATTGAAATCAACCCCCGGCCTACCACGCCGATCATCGGCTTGAATCTGGCGCTGGACATAAATATTTCAGAGTTAATTCTTAATAACTGCAGAGGAGAGAACATGCCGGATTTCAAGCCGAAGAAGCAGGTGTTTGTGAAAAAAACCCGGTCTGAGCAAGGCTATGTTTCCTCTGGCGGCAGCTCGATTGTGGTTGAGGAGATATTGTGAAGATTGCGGCCCTTGACATTGGCGGCGCGAACACGAAGGTGCTCGTCTGGGAAGAGGGTAAATCAGAGTCAGAGGTGGAATACTTCCCATTCTGGACTGAGAAGCAGCGGTTCAAAGAATTTCTATCCAGCCTCAGGTTGAACTCCGACATTGTTGCTGTTACTATGACTGCTGAGCTTTGTGATGTTTTTTCGTCGAAAGCAGATGGCGCGCGTTTCATCGCCCAGTGCTGTTCTGAATTCTTTGATTCACCTCTTTTTCTAACCTCGCACAGGGGTCTGTCAGAGCTGGGCCAAATCAATGATTTCAACAAGCTGGCCGCAACCAACTGGCTTGCAAGCAGATATTTCTTGGAGAAGAGATTTGGCCAGGGAATACTCATCGACGTTGGCAGCACCACAACAGACATCATTCCATTCGGATTTGGCGCCTCTGGTTTTGCAAGCGATTTCGAGCGGCTGAAGACTGGCAGACTCCTCTACACCGGGCTTCTGCGAACACCGATTAACACTATTGTTTCAGCGGTTCCAGTAAAGGGCGGGCGTGTCCCTGTTGCATCCGAGTATTTCGCAATCACCGCCGATGTCTACAACATACTTTGGGGTGTGGACTATTCCTGTGACACGCCTGATGGGGCAGGCAAAACACAAGGGGATTCTCTGCGGCGAGTGTCACGGATGCTATGCGCTGAGCCCGATGAAGTGAAAGACCATGTTCTTGGGATATGCGAGTATATCCATGAAGTGCAAGTGGAAAAGATTGCAGGGGCCCTTGAAAAAGCATCAGAGGAATATAGATGTGAAGAAATCATCGCTGCAGGTATAGGCAGGAGGCTTGCGCTTGAGGCTGCGAAAAAGGTTGAAATTGATGCGCTGGACCTTGAAACACATGTAGACTGTGCCTGGAACCTGCCCTGCCTGGGTCTCTTGGAAATGGTTCTTGACAGCAGGGAAGTGTGAAGATGACCGGTGAAGAGATGATCAAAAACCCTTTTACATTCTACTTATTCGCATATATCGTGTCCTTTTCAGGCGTGCTAATACCCGGTCCAATGACTGCTGTTTCAATCGCGAAGGGATATGAAGATCGGGTGGCAGGGTTGAAAATCGCCTTTGGCCACAGCCTCGTTGAGGTGCCGCTTATACTGGTTATTTATCTTGGTTTCGCAAGGTTTTTCGAAGACACAAACTTGATCCTTTTAATATCATTCTTCGGCGGGCTTATGCTTGTTTACATGGGCGTGCTCATGTTTAGGCTGCGAAAAACGATTGTCGAGAAGGGAAAGGACCTTCCTGTAAACTCTCTGGGCGCAGGGATCCTAACAACCGGGGGAAATCCCTCCTTTTTTATTTGGTGGGCCACTGTCGGCGTGCTTCTCGTGATAAACGCAGCACTCTTCGGAGCTGTTGGAGTATTTCTTTTCATATTGATACATGAATCTGCTGACTTTCTCTGGTACGGTCTCTTGAGCTATGGAACGAATAGGTCTAAGCATATATTCACTCCGCGGTTCCATCAAACACTATTCGGGGTGATGGCGTTTTCGCTAATGGGATTTGGCTTGCTATTCATAGTAAAAGCGCTTCTCTAGTCAATATAAAACAAAGAGGTGTGGTAAACCTGATCTTGATAAGAAACAGACATGATATAAATTGGACGCGGCCGCAGAATGAACTCTACTGTGTTTAGGATGAGAACAGTTCTTTCGCCCTTTTGATTTCGTCTTTTCTGCCGAGAATTATAACTTCGTCGCCCTCCTCTAGCTTGAAGTCGTTTGGCGGGTTTGGAATCACAGTTTTACCGCGGCCAACTCCAACGAAAAGCGCGCCTGTGAGTTCTTTGCATTCGCAGGTTTCGATGGACTTCCCGATAAAACGGGAGTTTTCCGAGATTCGGACTGTGTCAACCTCAACCTCGCCGACATCTGTTGCTGTCATGGCGTCCTGCAGAAACTGGACAACACTTGGACGGATGCTTGCGTTTGCAAGCAGCATCCCGCCTATCTCCGGTGAGGAGATAACCTGGTCCGCACCCGCTGCATAAAGTTTCTTAATTGCCCCTGCCTCTGACGCAGTTGTGACCACCCGCAGATTGCGGTTCATACTCTTAGCAGTGAGCGTGATAAAAACATTATTCGCATCATCCTTTGATGTGAGTATCAGGTTCTTAGCTCTCTCGATAAATGCAGATTTCAGCACATCCTCGCGGCTGGCATCACCCTGCAGCGCGCCCTTGAAATATTTGAAATCGCGGCCGTCGATCTTTTTCACCCGGTCAGGATTGCGTTCAACGATTACAAACAACTCTTTATTCGCGTTCAGCTCCTCAACAACGCTCTCACCGATATCACCGTATCCGCAGACAACCGTGTGATTCGCAGTATCTTTTTTAATCTCAACTCCCATTCCAAAAACCTCCTTTAACTTTCCTTCAAGCATCGGCCCTGTAAAAACATTTTGAAGTATGTATAAAAGCGCTCCAAGCCCGCCGATAACAGATGTGGACGCAATAAAATGACCACCCATTGTAACAGGCTGCACGCTCCCATAATACCCGACTGTTGTAATAGTCATAACAGTCCAAAACAGAGCGGTCGGCAGGGTGGCGCCTTCAAAAAATATGAATCCAACCGTGCCATACAAGACGACTGCACCAAGTATACCTATGGATCTGCCGGATTCAGACATGAAATCAAGTCATGTCTTCCGAGGTATAAACCTTTTCCATAAACTCATCTGAATCACAGTTGTAAAATACTGCTGCATCGCAAACTTCAGGCATGCTGCGCTTAACACTCTCGATTTCACATTGAATCTGCAGTCTGGTGAAGCCGGTCTTTTTGGATATATTGTATGCATGAGTTTTGCTTGGAGTTCATGTATCGATAAGTCGGTCTGCCATAACAAAATAATTGAAAGAACCCCCCTTGAGGACGCCAAGAAAAACCCGGCGGCAGGGTTAGATGTGATCCATTTCCTTGAGCTTCGACACAATCTGCTCCACACAGTCATCCACAGTTGAACAATGGGTTTCCAATGTTATCTCAGGCGAAAGCGGCTCTTCATAAGGGTCCTGAAGACCAGTGAGATCCGTGATTTCACCGGCAAGCGCCTTTTTATAAAGACCCTTAGGGTCGCGCTCAATACATACGTCAAGGGGGCAGCTTACAAAGACCTCTACAAAGTCGCCGATCATCTCCCGCGCCTTCGCACGAAAACTTCGATAAGGCGAGATAAGCGATACAATGACCACCACGCCGTTTCGGGATAGAAGCCTGGCTACATAGGTCACCCTAAGTGCGTGGCGCCCCCGCTCTTCCTTTGAAAAGCCTGCTCCGGCACTCAGGTTTCTGCGCACCTCATCTCCATCAAGATTCTCCACCTTATGCCCCTGAGATTCAAAATATTTTCGAAGCGCCTCTGAAATTGTGGTCTTCCCAGAGCCAGGCAAGCCGGTAAGCCATATTACAAAACCTTTTTCACTCATCGTTTAAAACCTCCTTGATAACCTTTCCATTTGGATTTTCTATCGCTTTTTTGCTCTTCAGCAGGTGCAGAACTGTTGGAGCTACATCGAGAATCGAAGCCCCGCTGGCCTCCACGCCCAAGTCCTGCTGTGGGTCATAGATTATGAGAACCCCGTTCATAGAGTGCATGGAGTCGTCGGGTCCTGTGTCGTTTTCAGCGAGAAACATTGAGCTGTGGCCAAGGGTTCCAGCCGCCCTGTAGTAGTAGTCGTCAAAGCTCGCCATAAGATCCGGCGCGTCTCCCAGGGTTGTACTGTAAAGCTCCTCTGGGCGCACTATCTTGTTTTTCAAAACCTCGCCGTCAGGACCAGGTATCTCGCGAAGAACACTTTTCAGCTCATCTAAGAATGATTCATAATCATCGGCGTCGACTGTGCCTTCTGATTCACGGCCCTTTAAGTTTACAAAGATACGCGAGTAATATCCGCCCCATGCCCAAGCGGTGGTTCGGCTCCAGTCCACATCACACTTATCAAGGGCAGTGGGCTCCACAGGTCGTGTGTTTAAGACAAGATAGCCTTTTTCGATGAGCCACTCGTTGATGCAGAAACTGCCTTTCATCCGTTTTGTCCCATGATCTGAGGCAACAACAATAATCGTGTCATCATCAATTATATCCAGGATTTCGCCCAGCTTTTTATCAAGATACTTATAATAATCTTTTATCGCGTTTTCATACTTTGAACCCGGCTCGTAGAGGTGGTGTTTCTTGTCATAAAATTTCCAGAATGCGTGGTGCAGACGGTCCAGCCCGATTTCCACGGCCATGAGAAAATCCCACTCCTTGTTTTTCATGAGATATTTTATGACTTCAAATCGCTTCTCAGTCATATCATAAAGCCCTTTGAGCAGTGTGTCGCGCTCCTCAGTTCGGAAGACCACGTCAAAAGTGTATTGGCCAACGAGTTCTTCGATTTCAGATTTGAGGCTTGGCGGATATGTGTAGTTGTCGGTTGTGGGCGTGATAAAACATGAGATGAGATTACCGGAAATCTCCTTTGGCGGGTAGCTTGGCGGGACGCCGATAACTGTCGATTTTCGTCCTTCTTCTGCCAATATATCCCAGATAGTTTTCTCCTTTATCGACCTTGAATTTGCGATCCAGAAGTCGGTGTAGCTGTTTCCCTTCCTGTGGCGAAAGCCGTACATGCCGAGCTGGCCAGGGTTTTTGCTTGTAACCATTGATGCCCATGCAGGGATTGTGATAGGGGGCTCGATTGTTCGAAGCCTTCCTGAAATCCCTTTTTCCACAAGCATTTTGAAGTTTGGGAGGTCATCTATGAATTCTTCGAAAAGCAGCTCCGGCGGCGCGGAGTCAAGGCCGAGGAGAATTACCTTTTTACCCTCATTTTTTCCTATGAGGCGGGATTTAAGTTTAGAGATAACCAAGTGCTCTAAGCCTCTCTTTGACTCGTTCTTCGTCTTCTTCTGTAAAGGGGTCCTGCTCTTCTTCCTCTTCTTCGGAAACGATTTCTCTGAGCACGTATGTTACGTAGCTTGAGACTGAGGTAAAACCTGTTCCCTTGATTCGTTCTTCAATCTTTTTAAAAAGGGGTCCCGGAATAGATACGGTTGTGAATTTTTTCTCATCCATTTGCCTTCAACTCCAATCTTTGTAATTAAATGTAATTTGTAATTAAATATAATTAGTATATAACTCTTGCGAAAAAATGTTCATGAACAATGTTCAAACTCGTTTTTGTTGTCGTGTCATTCAATTATCATGCCTCGAAAACT
>QIDD01000078.1 GCA_003230355.1 Methanobacteriota archaeon | reverse complement strand
GGCTCAGGCTTGCCGTCATCATAGTGCTCATGCTGGTCTCTGGAGCCGAGGCAGCGGTTATCACTGGAAACGTCTATGAATGGTCCACGCTGGAACAGATCAGCGACGTGATAGTTGAAATCAATACCGTGCCGGCGCAGTCCATGGTTGTGAAAACAGGCACGTACACATTCAAGACACCCCCTGGCACATATACAATCGAGGCCAAATACTACCGAAGCAATCTGCTCGAATATCACACGATCGAAGAGGTTACAATCGCTGGCGACGGCGAGTTCACGCTGGATCTCATCATGTTTCCGGCGCTTGAGGTGGAGGAGTTCTTTGAATCTGAAAACCTTTCAATCGAGGAGATATTCCAGGAACCTCGCCAAGCCAGGGATAAGAGCCCCATAATTTTATTGGGCGCAGCAGTACTGTTTCTGGCTGTTCTGAGCTTGACATATCTCAGATTCAGGCCGAAAAAATCTGAAGCCCCATGGCCCGTGGATGAAATGCTTCCTGAGGATCTGAAAAAGCTGCTCGCACTTCTAGACAAAAAGGGCGGGCGCATCACGCAAAAAGAACTTCGAAAAATGCTTGATCTTTCAGAGGCAAAGGTCTCACTTATGATAACCGATCTTGAATCGCGGGGGCTTGTTAAAAAGATAAAAAAAGGAAGGGGAAATGTAGTTATCAGAAAGGAAAAACAAGGGTAGAAATATCTACCCCCCGGCGTTTACTTTTTAACGCCCACAAAAAAGGGGAAAACAGAGATCAACGCACCAAAGAACAGGTTTGACACTGCCGCAGAAGTATCGCCGGCGCGCAACTGGTCACACTGCTTATTGCCACATGAACTGCAGTGAAATTAACATATTCCAGATCACGCCAGCCAGTTGCGATCAGTTCACCGCCGTACCAACTTGAGGGCAGTCTCCGATGAGGGTGCAGGAGCCGAATCGTCACTAACGGCCGCCCCCCCATAAGATTTAAATACCCCTAACAATTATAGTTGATAGAGTTCGGGTGGTTTCAATGGGAATAATCGAAAAAATCAAAGACAATCGGGTTTCACAAGGAATCAACAATCATATTATTGCCTGGATAAAAGAGAACAAGGTTACAACACTTGCAATATTGGCATTGGCTGGTGTGGTGGGGGTGGCATTTACCGCTCAGGCTCTAAAGACCTTTGATGGGCCGACGAACTGTGACAACCCGTTCTGTCACTCGTCAATGGATGAATATACCGTGCTCGCATTACAGTCAGACCACCGGGTACTGTTTGAAAACAACGGACCCTATAGGTGTATGGAGTGCCACGGCCTAACAAGTCTCGGCCCCATTAAAAGCAAACGGCTCGGCTCTTTGTATGAGCATGTGCTTGGAAGCACGCTGTTAATTGGTCAGATACAGGGTAAGGTCCCACATAAAGAATTTCAACCCTTTGAAAAGCCACATATGCCAAATGACCGGTGTCTCCGGTGTCATGGAATGGATGCAGTGGGTGAAATAACACATCCATTTACTGAATCATTTATAGACGGTTTAGACCCCGCCATCAGGGAGAAGAAGGAAGAAGCAATCAATACTCCCAGCGGGGATGAATGCAAGTTCTGCCACTCTTACATCACGCACCCCACAGATGGAGAGCTTCTGCCAACTGAGAGCAGCGAGAAATATGATAATGTCCACCCCGGCTTTCCGAATATAGATATGGGTGAATGGAAAAGGCGCCATTGGCATGCCCTTCGGGGAGAGCCGCTGGTTGTTGACGGCGTGGCCAGAACTGTTGACGGGGAGATGTGCAAGATATGCCATCAGGGCGATCTTTCGCCTGCGAAGATCTCAGAACACAAGCTTGAATGCTTCGGGTGCCATCGGGTTGATGATTGGAACACGGTTGAAGAGGCGGTGGAAATATTTGAAAGCCTCAGCGGAGAAGGTGGAGGTGGTGGACATTGAGTGACCGCTCATCACTTGTTGTGTTATTGATAGGTCTCATCCTTGGAGCATCACTTTTCACGGTAGTCCTCTATAAAACCGGTGTGATTGACTGGTCTATTGATGAAGCAATCGTGGGTGAGATTGAGCTTCCGGAGTATGCACGTCCGATTTCAGAATTTCAGATTGATTTTGAAGGAATCTCAGATAAACCCGATTTTTGCTTTGGGTGTCATGACCCTGATCAGACCAAATCATTCCACACCCCCAAGAAGATAGTAGAGATAGCAGAATCAAAGGGTCTTCGCAGGAGGATTTGTGTGGACTGCCATGGACCGGATGGCAACAGTGCAGCAGAACAAATGTCCAGCATCTCGATGATAAAGCTTCAGGAAGATGGAACCTTTAGACTTGGAAACATTATTCCCCATTCAATTCATACCGAGAAGATGGACTTGGGCGCTATGGCCTGCGAGACCTGCCACCTTTCATCAGAAGGAGATCTTGAGATACCTGTTGCAGACGCGGGTCAAGGCCAGGTGCTTGTGTGCGAGAAATGTCATATCCCAGTCAATAAAGGCAACTATATCGCCATTCATGTTGAGTATGGCTCAAAATCCTGTCTCACCTGCCACACTGGCGACGTGATAGGCATACATAAAGAAGCAACTTCAATGCTTGGAAGCACATCCGAAAGAACCCATTGAGCAGCTAAAAGATACTGGAAGCAGAATAATAGATCCTTTTACCACATGAAACTAAGCTTCTTTCTGCAGCACACGAATGTGATTGACAATCAGCCAGATTTCTTCGTCACTGAGCAGTTCACCCCAGGGAAGCATTTTCGTCTTGTTCACACCGTTTTTTGTAGCCCAGAACAGCTCTCCGTCTGTGCGCCTTTTCACGCCGCTGCTTACAAGCGAGCTGGGATCAATCTGAAAGTTTTTTGAAACCTCTTCACCACCCCGGCCTGTGAGCCCGTGGCACATGGAACAGAAGATTTCATATTTGTCCCTGCCAACATCGAGGTTTGTCTCTGTCTTCGTCACAGGGTTTGCAATCGATTTTGCCGTCTCAGGATATGGGACTGGAACAAGCTTTTTTTCAACGTTTTCTGAGCCTTGAAGACAGCCTGAAAAAAGTGCTGCTAAAACGAGGGTTACTATGAAAAAGACCTTAATCTGCTTCATTGCCTTGGAGCTTTAAAAACTCTTTATTTATAGTTTGCGCAGAAAGGCTGTTTTACTATCGATATGACTCGTAGTCATCGAGATTCCAGACTCGCGATTTCGCCTCTTTTTCAGTGATTACTTTGCCGATTTCAGAAAGAATCCCCTTTGCCACGTCAAGCTCTTTTCGGATTTCAATCTTGGCAGATTCATCGGTTTCAGCCTCAAGACGCGCATCTATAAGGTTGATTGCAATCTGCTGGTCTTCCAGAGCGGTTACAGTTGCGTCCTGCACCCATTTTGAGGTCATGCTTCGGTCGATATCTGCGCCGTATTCAAACTCCCGGTAGATGTCTTTGAGAATGTTTTCAGAGTCTTCGCGTACCTCTTTAAGCGCGCGGCGAAGGTTGTTGAGGTTAAGCGTGGTCCAGTCAAGCGGCTCGTTTCTCATCTGCCCGCCAAGCCGGTGGGCGACCAGGTAGAAGGGGAACAAACGTTTTATCACTTTGCCGGGCGGTGATACAGCAAATCCATCGGGAGCAACACCCTTGGGAACAACACCTTGTATCGCCAGTCTTGCAACCTCTGGGCGCACGATCTCCTTTGGCGGCAGAAACCCGTATCGCATGAGGTCCCGAATCCCTGTTCCAGAGATTCCAATCGTGAACTCAGGCCCGTGTTTACATGTGTCATCGGTTACTGTGTGGCCGCATCGGGCGCAGAAGTAGACCTCCCTGAAAAAGACAGGTTTAATACCGAGCTCAGCCAGATCGTATTCGTCAAAGGCGCTGTGAGCCTCATATTTACCGAAGTAGTCGCCCACGCCTGCGTAGTCCCGCCCGAATGCGATAGCGGTAGCTCCGTAGTTGCGTGAGATGATCGCGTGGAGCACCGCTTCACGGGGTCCTGCGAAGATGTAGGTGATCTTCTGCGGCAGCAAAAGCACCTTATGCTTTGGATAATAATTTTTAAACAATACCTCATAGCAGGCGACCCGGTATTCAGATGTGACCTGCTCTTTTTTCGCCATTGTAACCAGCGGCGCGGCCATGAGCATGTCATATTGTTCCATCAGGTTTCTCTGGATGTGTTCGTGCCCGCGGTGCACTGGGTTTGCGCCGGTCCAAAATGCCACCACGTCGCGGGCACCCTGCTTTTTGATCTCGGCCCTGGACTCTTCAGGAGATTTTCTGAAAGGTTCAAAAGCACCCCAGTCCGGCCGCTTATAGAGTTCGAGGCGGCCTGCAAGCGACACGTCACCCATCCTCTCGTAGACCTGGCGCACACCGGGATGTTTATCGTCGGTTGTTCCAAATATCTTCTGGGCCCTCTCTTTTTTATTGTAGCTCCATTTTTCCTCAACTTCAAGTGTTGCAACCGCTTCTCTGCCCTGGTTAATGAGAATTATCGTATCGCCTTCAGTCACCTTTGCAGCGATTGTTTCAGCGTTGCGCTTGCCTGCCGGCGCGAAGGAAAGTACTACTGGAAAAGGGCTGCCGTCTGCCAGCCTGCCCTCGGAGAGCACGCTGTGATAGTCAGCGCCGGTCATGAAACCGTTGAGCGGAGATAGAGCACCGACTGCAATCATCTCGCTTGTAACCCACGCCTCCTCATCTATCATGATGCTTGCCGCGCCCTTCTTAATCTCCTCAATCTCCCCAACTGAGCGGTCATCTACTATTCGTGATTTTGAAGCCATTTTTATTCAACTAATACCTTTTTTCTATTCTCCCATTCGCCATGTAGATTGCATCTTTCAACTGCCCGAAGCTCAGTTGTTTCGGAAAGAGTGGTCTTAAATGTAACAATCGGCTTAACACTGGGCGTGAGATGCACGCTCGCAAGGGTGACGTTGCCGCGCTTTAGAGATATCCACTGGATGCTGTGGCCAGGCTCGCTGGGATGTGTGAGAAGCCTTCCAACGTCGATTGTGATTTCAAATTCCGCGCCTGCAGAAACTTTGTCTGGCGCATCGATTACGGGCAGATGCTTTTTTTCGAGATCCGTGAGATTACTCATATCTCCTGCCATGTTTACTGCTGCAAATAAATCGTCTGTCAAACAATTCACCTCCTAAAGATTATCTTGCGTCTTCAAGCGTTATATGTTTTATGCAGCCATAACAAAAGGTTTATCTGTCAAATCTCGAAAGAAGTTTACTTGATGAAGCAGGGCTCAAGCGACTTCAGGTGCAGACGCTGCGGGAAGTGCTGCAAAGAAAACTGGGAGATAATTGTTGATTTTGAATCAGACCTGTTTCGTTGGATTGAGCAGAAACGCTACGATATACTTGAAAAAATTGTTCTAAACCCACGCTATATCCTTGCGCCTGAACGCTACAACGGCGAGCCCCAGTGGATTATCGACTGCGGCCACGTGCTCTTCGGCGACACAGAGAATAAATGCCCCTTTCTCATCGAAGCAGACGGTGAGGCATCGGCTGGATGCTTTATACACAGCACTCGGCCAGAGGTTTGCAAACGCTTTCCGCTGGAC
>QIDD01000077.1 GCA_003230355.1 Methanobacteriota archaeon | reverse complement strand
AGCAGGTGCTCTTCTTCTTTTCTGGGAATACATCTATAACATTTTTTCACATTTATTTTTTGATTGGATAGAAAACACCATGCCAACAGGATTAAGTCTTGCAATTATCCTGATTTTATTAGTTACTGTTGTTGTATATTTTTTTACTATTACACCTGCTTTTGTTGAAATAATTGTGAACCTTATAAAGAGTATATTGAATATAATTTTAGAAGTAATGGCTTCAGGTTTACCCATTGAATTGGCTCGTACAATTTTACCTCTATTAATATTTTGCTTCTTCTTCGTAAGTTATGGTGTCCTCCTAATTATGGATTTAATTCCACCGGTTGTATCTGAAGTTGTAATTACCACAGCAGGTATTGGTGATTCATTACGAGCTATTTTAACAATCGGTTTAAGAGATGTTATTTCCTTGGCTGTTAAAAAACCTTGGAAATATACTTTAAGTTTAATGATTACCTACTTCATATTTCAAATTAGGAAACCTCAAAAAAATAAAATTCTTTAAAGTTACTTGTCGAACTACTGGGGTAACCGTAAAGGTTATAAATGGAGAGCCGTTTTACAAGTGTAGAACCCGGCCGTAACGGAAACCTAAAATTGGTATTCTGTCATTTTTATATGAGTTAGTGAGAAACAGAGATGGGTAAACGACCACATCATCCCCGAAGAGGCTCCCTTGCCTATCATCCGCGTAAAAGGGCCCCGAGCCCAGTGGCGAGGGTGAGAGCGCGGCCTGAGTTAGCTGAGGGAACCAAGATCGGTGGATTTCCCTGTTACAAAGCAGGCACAACGCACTTTGAGGTTATTGATGATTCACCAAACAGCACAACGTCAAAGCAGGCGCTTGCAACGGTGGCAACCGTGCTTGAAGCCCCCCCTCTGAAGATATTCGGAATACGGGCATATGGAAAGGGATACTCAGGGCTTAGAAGCATAGGCCAGGTTATGAGCAAAAACCTTGACAAAGATCTTTCCAGGGTTTTCCCACTTCCGAAAAAAGATTCTGAAGGCGTTGAAAAGATTGAAAAGATGATTGATGACGTTTCTGATATTCGTCTGCTTGCCCATACACAGCCCCGCGCTGTCAAGTCAATCCCTAAGAAAAAGCCTAATGTAATGGAGATATCAGTGGCTGGCACCACTTCTGAGGAGAAGTTTGCGAATGCGAAGGAGCTTTTGGGAACTGAAATCAAGGTTTCAGATGTCTTTACCGCGGGAGAATATATTGACACTCTGAGCATAACCAAGGGCAAAGGTTTTCAGGGCCCTCTTAAAAAATGGGGTACAAAAAAGCTTCCTCGCAAGACGCGAAACGGCAGGCGCACCGCCGGAAACCTGGGTCCCTTCACACCAGGTGCTATGATGTGGACCACGCCTCAGTCAGGTCAGATGGGTTATCATCAGCGCACCGAGTTCAACAAGCGTGTTCTCAAGATCAGTGGAGGCGACGACTTGGTTACACCTGCCGGCGGGTTTTTGCACTACGGCGATGTGAAGAATGATTATATTGTGATTAAGGGTTCAACACCTGGGCCGCAGAAGAGGCTTGTCATGCTCAGGCCAGCTATGAGAAAGAAGCCGTCTGCAGTTGTCGCTGAGCCTGAAATAGTTAATATTAATAGAGAATCAATGCAGGGAGTTTAAATGGTCGGAGTATACGGTTTAGACGGAGAAAAAGTTTCTGATGCCGCGCTTCCGAGCGTGTTTGAAACAGGGGTGAGAAGAGATCTTATCAAGCGTGCGGTAATCTCGCTTCAGACTCACAGGCTTCAGGCCTATGGTCCAAGCTGGTTGTCTGGAAAGGATACGTCTGCATTTTCATATGGCCCTGGCAGGGGTCTTGCACGGCTTCCCCGTGTTCAGGGCGGCGGCCCGGCTCGCGGACGAGGCGCAATCGTTCCTTATGCAGTTGGCGCGGCAGACGTGCTCATCCGCCTGTGCCGGAGAGGGTTCTTAGTAAGAAGCTTAATAGAAAAGAGCGCATTCTTGCAACTGCCTCTGCAATCGCTGCAACCGCAGATAAGGAGATTGTTGAGTCCAGGGGTCATCGTGTTGGCGATGTTTCAGAGTTTCCAGTTGTCGTTGTAGACGGCTTTGAAAGTCTTAACAAAACCAAGGATGTTTCACTGGCGCTTGCAAAGCTTGGTTGCGGCTCTGATCTTGAGAGGGCGAAGCCTAAGTCGATTAGAAGCGGTAAGGGCACGAAGCGCGGGCGCAAGTATAAGCGTAAAAAGAGTGTTTTAATCGTTGCCGCATCTGATGCAAATCTTTCAAAGGCTGCGGGAAATATCAGCGGTGTTGATGTGACATCTGTAAAAGACCTTAATGCTGAGCATCTGGCTCCTGGCGCAAATCCTGCGAGGCTTACAGTCTACACGGTGTCAGCGCTAAAAGAGCTTGAAATGCGTTTCAGTGAGGCGGTCTAATGGACCCTTATAGTGTGATTATCAGGCCTGATGTTACAGAGAGGAGCATGAAGATTGTGGAGTCTGAGAACAAGCTGGTCTTTATTGTTTCAAGAAACGCGTCGAAAAAGGATATTAAAAGCTCTTTTGAAAAACTCTACGACGTCGAGGTTAGAGATGTAAACACACTGATGTCGCCCAAAGGATTTAAAAAGGCATACATCCAACTGGGAGAGAAACACAGGGCAGACGAGCTGGCAACAAGGATAGGGATATTTTAGGTAATTTTTATGGGTAAACGACTTATTGTTCAGAGGAGAGGAAAGGGAAGCTCAGTGTACAGGTCTCCCTCGCATAAGCATCGGAGCGGTGTAAAGGGTGTAAAGTATAGAAAGATTGATGAAGCTGAGAAAAATGGTTCACTGAAAGCCACGGTCACAAAGCTTGTTCACGACCCCGGCCGTAGCGCGCCTCTTGCAGGCCTTAAGCTTGAGAACGGCGAAAACTTTCTGGCCATAGTTTCAGAGGGAACTAAAGTTGGCGATTTTATCCACTGCGGATCGACAAAGCTTCTTAAACCTGGAAACATCATGCCTCTTTCTCAGATTCCTGAGGGAACGCCTGTCTTTAACATCGAGAAAAATCCAGGGGATGGAGGCAAGTTCGTGCGAAGCGCCGGCACCTACGCGCTGCTTGTGGCACGTGATGAGTCTGACAAATCAGTGTTGCAGCTTCCATCAGGGGCTATGAAGACCTTTAATTCAAATTCCCGTGCAACCATTGGCATTGTTGGCGGCGGCGGGAGAAAGGAAAGACCGCTGCTTAAGGCTGGCAAGAAGCATCACACTCTCAGGGCGAAGAGCAGGAACTGGCCTATGGTGCGGGGTGTTGCGATGAACGTTGTGAACCACCCCTATGGCGGCGGATCCAAGCAGTGTGCTGGCAAGCCTGACAGTGTTTCGAGAAACGCTCCGCCAGGAAGAAAGGTGGGTAAGATCGCGCCTAAACGGACGGGTAAGAGGTAGACTATGGCAAAGAAGATATTTACATTTCGCGGTTTCAAGCTTGATGAGATTAAGAAGATGAAGGCTGAGGAGTTCGCTAATCTCCTGCCTTCTAGGCCGAGGCGCTCTCTACTTAGGGGCCGGTCTGAGAAGCAGGCCAAGTTTATGGCGAAAATTGAAAAAGCGCAGGCTGGCGAGAAGGTTAAACTCTACACCCATTGCAGAGACACGATAATCACGCCTGAGATGCTTGATCTCACGGTGCATGTGTACAATGGCAAGGAATATGTGAAGGTGAAGATTATTCCTGAGATGCTTGGACATTATCTTTCAGAGTTTTCTCTCACGAGGACACGGGTCAGGCACGGTATGCCAGGTATCGGCGCGACTAAATCAAGCCTTTATATTCCACTTAAATAGGTGACTTAGATGCCAAAACTCAAATATTCATATAACAAAAAAATCGATGAAGAGCGTACTACTCGCGCCACAGGCAAGGAGATGCGCATATCCCACAAGGACTCGGTGGAAATCTGCAGGGCTATAAACGGCAAAAGACTCGCCTATGCTAAGGGTTTTCTTCGCGATGTGGCAGATCTCAAAGTGGCTGTGCCCTATAAGCGTTTTGTGACAGGGCTTTCCCACAGGAGAGGTTTTACTAACGCCTGCTCAGGCGCTTATCCTGTGAAGGCTGCAACCCATATCCTCAAGCTGCTCGAAAACTCTGAGGCAAACGCCGAGTTCAAAGGGCTTGACACAGAAAGACTTTTTATCAAACATATTCAGGCAAAAAGAGGCAAAATCATTAGAGGAATTATTCCCCGTGCAATGGGGCGGGCCACCCCATTTAATACTACTACAACCCATATTGAGGTTTGGCTCGACGAAAGGTGATTAATTGGCAGTTGAACGACAGGTTATATCAGCAAATATAAAGAAGGTCAAAGTGAAAGAGTACCTCTCCAAAGAGTTGGAGAAGGCTGGTATCGGTGAGATCGATATTCAGAGAACTCCTATGGACACCCGTGTAATAATTAATGCTCAGCGCCCGGGGATTGTGATCGGCAAGAAGGGTGCAACAATTAAAGCGCTTACATCCACTCTTCGAGAGAAGTACGGCCTTGACAATCCGCAAATCGAGGTGAATGACCTGGCGGTTCCAGCGCTCAGCGCTCCGGTTATGGCCAGAAGCATCGCATCCTCTCTTGAACGGGGTTTTCATTTTAGAAGAGCTGCTTATTCCGCGCTTCGTGATATTATGAATGCTGGCGCAATAGGCGCCCATATCACGCTTTCCGGCAAGCTTACAGGTGAGCGCTCGCGGATGGAGAAATTCGTTGACGGTTACATCAAATACTGCGGCGAGCCTGCGGACCGGCTGGTTCTCAAAGGCTTTGCCGAAGCTGCGGTGAAGCTTGGCCGTATCGGGGTGCAGGTCAAGATCCTGCCGCCGGGTGCAAAGATGCCTGATAATATTCAGATCATAAGCGAAAAACCAGAGGAAAAGGCTGCGGTTGTTGAAGAGCCGGCGGCTGCCCCTGCGACTGCGACTAAGGCTCCGAAAGAAAAGAAAACAGAGAAAGCTCCTAAGGCCGCTAAAAAGGCATTAGCAAAACCTAAACCTGCTGCTGAAAAGAAGGAAAAACCCAAAGCAAAGGCCAAGACGGTAAAGACTGATACCCCAAAGCCCGCATCGGCCGCAGAAAAAGACATCCTCGCAAAACCGGCAAAAGAAATAGTTAAAGCGGCAAAGACACTTAAAGCAAAGGAGCTGAAAACACTTCTCAAAGCAGAACAGACAGGGAAGAAGAGAAAAACAGTTATAGAAGCAATGACCAAACTAATACCCAAGGAATAGTAAAACTATGGCAATACTTAGAACAGACGAGATCCGGGACATGGACGTTTCGGAGATAGACACGAAGATTGATGAGCTCAGGCAGGAACTCTTAAAAATCAACACAACAATCGCATCTGGAGGCGCGCCTGAGAATCCGGGAAAGATAAAAGCTATTAGGAGGACGATAGCTAGGATGAAGACCATACGAGCTGAGAAAGGAGTTAAAGCCTAGATGGCGGTCTGCGATGTTTGCGGGCTCCCAGAAGAGCTCTGTGTTTGCGAGGAGATAGCACGAGAGGTCCAGAAGATAAAGGTCTATGCCGTTAAACGAAAATTCGGCAAGATGATGACCGTTATCGAAGGAATGGACTCTAAAACAATTGACCTTAAAGAACTTGTGAAGGATTTGAAGAATTACTGTGCATGCGGCGGAACCTTCAAAGACGGCAAGATCGAGCTTCAAGGCGCACATACCAAAAAGGTCAAAGACGCCCTTGTAAAACGCGGTTTTTCTGAAGACTCCATAGTGCTCTCTTCCTGATGATTACGCCGAAAAACATCCTCAGGCACGAACTCATCGGCCTTGATGTTGAGATAACCGGCTCAAGCGATCCTACACTGAAAGATTTAAAAGGAAGGATTGTCGATGAGACAAAAAAGACTCTGAAAATCGAGGCGTGTGGCAGCAGAAAAATCATCCCAAAGAATATATGCACCTTCCGATTCAAGTTGGACAGCGGCCTGGCCGAGGTATCGGGAAAAGCCTTGCTCGGAAGACCGCAGGACAGAATTAAAAAGTGACTGGAGGAACAATAAAAATGGACATAGGTATCGATGTGGCACAGCCCCAAGAAGAATGTGACGACCAAAACTGCCCTTTCCACGGCGGTCTGAAGGTGAGAGGCCAGATGATAGAAGGGAAGGTTGTAAGTGATAAGTCGCATCAGACCGTTGTAGTTGAAAAGAGGTACACACGCTACATCGAGAAGTTCGAGCGCTCAGAGCGGCGAATGTCACGGTACAGTGTCCACAACCCCAAGTGCATCACAGCGTCTGTTGATGACACAGTGAAGATCATGGAATGCAAGCCGATTAGTAAAACTAAGAGCTTTGTTGTTGTGGAGGCGAGCCGATGAGAGCTGTTAAAGCTAATATCACCCGGCCCCTACCAGCTGGTGCAAGGGTTGTTTGCGCTGATAACTCTGGTGCAAAGGTAATCGAGATCATTTCTGTTTTAAAGCAGCAAGGTGTTCGGAGGCGTATGCCCAAAGCAGGCATAGGTGATATCGTCGTGGCATCTGTGAAAAAAGGCAATCCTGAAACACGCAAGCAAAAGGTAAACGCTGTGATTATCAGGCAGAAAAAGGAATACCGGCGTCCCGACGGCCTCAGGGTGAAATTCGAAGATAACGCATGTGTACTTACAGATGAAAAAGGAGAACCCAAGGGCAGCGAGATCCGCGGACCCGTCGCCAAGGAAGCAGCGGAACGCTTTGACAAAATCGCAAGTGTTGCGAGAATAATTGTTTGATTAGAGGCCCCACTATTTCTGGTTAAAATTGGAGTAATCTTTCTATCGTCGTTCTGATTTGACCGAACTCTGCTTTTATTGGATTTAAATTAAGTAAACTTGAAAGTGTTATTGTCTTCTGATTTGGAATTTTCTCGTCGAGAATTCTCGATGTTAGAATGTAAAACTCCCACTGGTCCAAGTTAAGAGGATTAATAGTTTTTTGATCTTTGTGAGCAAGTACGCAGAAAACATATACATCAGCCTGTCTTCTCTTCACATTTGACATTTCATTCGTCCTTCCATCCAAGCCATAGGTTGGCTGAATGCCAAAGATTATTTTTGAGAATTTTTCCTGTTGCCATGACTGAATGTAAGCACTTGATTTCACTTCGATTTTTATGTTTTTGTAAATGATGTCAAATGCATCCCATTCAGTTCTAACATCTTCGGCTAATCCGAGAGATTTTGCTACAATAAACTCCGCGAGAATCCCTCTAGTTGCATTACTGAGCAAGTCTGAAACAGACCACTGCCAAAATTCTGTTACATTGAAGTCTAACGCCCTTCCTTTTGCAGTGAAGTACTCGTTTCCTTTTTTCCGCGTAGGATCAACAACATCGAGATTATTGGTTGTCATACTCAAATTAAGACTCAACTAAGCCTTTTCTCCATCTCTTCCAGATACCGTATCCCCGACCGATTGCGTTCCTCCTGCGTCTTAGCTTCGTTTAGCACGTCGAGGTAG
>QIDD01000076.1 GCA_003230355.1 Methanobacteriota archaeon | reverse complement strand
GTTGTCCAGCCGATCCGGCGAAGTTGAGATAATGGGAATCTTTGCCCGCTGGCTGTAGGCCTGGGCAACCGTCCAGTCATAGGGTAGATCAGACCTAACGATGACAACGTCGTAACGTGCCGGAGCCGCGCTTGCAGCGGGGAGTAATAAAACGATTGCTATGAGAAAGATTATACGCAGGTCCATGCACCATATTACACCTGAGACCCCTTATATTCCTTATGGGTGCAGACCCAAGATGTCAGCCCCGTAGTGCGCTGGTGATTTCTTCGATTTTTTTTCTAACGTCGCCGGTGTCTTCCACAATAGTTCCGGTAATGATAATATCCGCACCGGCTATGGCTGCTTTTTTCGCGTCTCGTCCAGACCTGATGCCGCCGCCCACAATAACTGGTATATCAAGCTGCGACTTCACCACAGTGATCGTCTCAGCCGGAATCGGTTCTTCAATCCCTGAGCCGCCTTCAAGATATAGAAGCTTCATCCCCAGATACTGCGCCGCAAGACCATATGCAGCGGCAAGCTCCGGTTTCTCACGTGGAACGAGGCGCGCGTCACCAACATAACCAGCCATCCCGCCAGGCTCAACGATCAGATATCCCATGGGAATCGCCTCTATACCCATTCGTTTTACAACAGGCGCGCCTGCCACCTGAGCCCCGATAATGAAATAGGGGTTACGGGAGTTGAGCAGGCTCATAAATAGTATGGCATCCGCATGCCTTGACATACCTGACACGTCGCCTGGAAAGAGGATTGTGGGTAGAGTTGTTTTTTCTTTTATTGCAAGAATTGTTTGGTCAAGCTCGTTTTGCATAACGCCGATTGATCCGCCGAGCATGATGGCATTGGTCCCGCCCTGCGCAGCCTGCAGTGCCATCTCCCCGGCCTCATCAGGACTTTGCTTGTCAGGGTCGAGCAGGGTGAAGTGCAGCTTGTGCTCCCGCAGTTTTTCCAGGATATATGTTTGAACCTCCATGTTTTTCACATCAGTTTTTTAGGCTTTCATCTTTATTCCTTCGTCGTCGATTGTGAAGCGGTATGATCCGAGGACGTGTTTTGTGCCTCTCATCTTGCGTATTGCAAGTCTTCTTTCCTGGCTGTTTGTGTCGAGCATCATCCAGATCACGCCGTCGAAGAGGAATGTTTCAGGCGGAAACACGGTTGTGCCTATCTCGTTTGAGCGCGCTTCAGAAAGGACGAGTGTTGTTACATCCATCTCAGACAGGGATACTGAGAGTCTGATAAGCTTTGTGCGCATGTCAAAGTCGTCTGAGCTCTGAAACGCCATAAGTGAGAGCGAATCGATGACCACACGTTTAGCGCCGCTTTTTGATATCATGTCCTTTAGATTTCTGATGAGATTGTCCATGCCAAGCCCGCTTCGAACAACATCGCTATCTGCTTCCTGAATCCTTGGCGTTGTAGCGTCGATTATGAGGATTTTCCCCTCATCGGTGAGCCTGCTGATATCCCATCCAAAGGCTGCCATGTTACGCTCTATTTTCTGCGGCGTCTCCTCAAGTGTCACATAGATTCCGGGCTCGCCATAGATTGTTGCCCCTTTGTAGAGATACTGCATTCCGAATATTGATTTTCCTGATCCCGGACCACCCAAGACGAGTACAGCATTTCCGCTTGGATACCCGTTTTTTGAAAATAAACCATCGACTCCATCTATTCCAGTTCGTACAAATTCCATTTTTTCACCCCAATTTTTTTGTTCCCAAGGTTGTGTTTACTCCATTCAGAAAATTCCTGGAGAAATGGGCATATCTTTTAATATTCAGTGCTAATAAAAAGCTTTCTATGAAGTTTTATAAATATCATGGCACTGGAAATGATTTCATTATAATCGATAATAGACGCGGCACAGTGGGTGAAGAGGTTAAGCCGGAACTTTCGCTCAGGCTTTGCAATCGCCATTTCGGGGTGGGCGGCGACGGAGTGATATTTGTTGAGGAGTCGGCTGAGGCTGACGCCCAGATGCGGATATTCAACCCTGACGGCAGTGAGGCTGAGATGTGTGGAAACGGGATTCGCTGCATGGCGGTGTTTCTTCGTGACTCTGGTCTGAAGAAGAATCGAATTCGCATTGAAACCTTGGCCGGGCTTTTGGAAATTACGCTCGCATTCGATTCCGGCGGCGCTGCTCTTCTCACAGTGGATATGGGCTCACCCTCAGGTGTTGTGCTGAACAGTGAACTGGAGGTAGACGGCGATTTATTGACTTATTCCTATGCTGACATCGGTGTTCCCCATGCTGTATTCTTCGTCCCAGATGTTGAGGCCGTGGAGATTATGAAGATTGCACCGCTTATCAGACACAATCCTGTTTTTCCCAGGGGTGTGAACGTGAATTTTGTCCAGCAGATTTCGGAGCGAACATTCAAGATTCGGACCTTTGAGCGGGGTGTTGAGGGTGAAACACTTGCCTGCGGAACAGGAATTACTGCAGCAGGTGCTCTGGCAGTTTATACCGGCCGGGCGCGGGGCGGTGTGGAGCTTGAGTTTCAGGCGCGGGGTGGAACCGTTTATGTGAGAGTCGACAAAGAGAAGGGCGCAGATAGATTGTTTATGACTGGTCCTGCAGTATTTGTCTTTGAAGGAGTTGTTGCTGATTCACTGCTTTGAACACAGGTTTTTTATAGTCAGGAAGTTGACTCACAAGTAGTATCTGATTAATGAGGGCATATCAGTTCTATGGCTGGAGAAATCGACAAGGGCTCGGCTCAACTAATACTTCTAAAAGAGATAAATGAAGCAGCCAATAGAGGGGTGGCGTTAAGTGGCATACTTCAAAGTGCGGTTGAAGGTGTAGCTGAGATATTCAACTATCCTGCCTGCGACATCTTCCTCCTCGAAGACAAAGACGTGCTCAGATATGCAAACATCACCATTGATTCCAATATAATCAGGGCTGTTGAAAAGCTTACAGGGATAACTGTTGACGGATACAATATCAAGCTTTTTGAAGGCAGCTGTTTTAAAGAGGTTATCGACACGAAGGCGCCGGTGATACTCGATGATATGGTGCGTGTCTTTGAAGCCTTTGCTGGCGGCGAGCGGAAACTAGCAAAGTTTGCGCCGGCTGTTGCGAAAATAGCAGGATTCAAATGGGTGATTCGAGTGCCCCTGCTATCAAATGACCGTGTGCTCGGAATACTTGGCGCTGCTACAAACAAAGACATGGCAGATGTTGACATACCCGCACTTGAGCTGTTCGCATCAAATCTGGCGGTGATTATCGAGCGCAAGCAGATGGAGGAGGAACTGATATCTGCCAAGGAAAATCTGGAAGTAAAGGTTGAGGAGCGCACTCAGGAGTTGAAGGTGTCGGAGGAAAAGTACTCAACCCTGGTGGAGTGTGGAAACGACGGGATCGTGATCATCCAAGACGGGGTGCTGAAATTTATAAATCCAAAGGTTTCAGAGCTTGCCGGCTTTCCCTCTTCAGAGGTTATAGGCCGGGCTTTTATGGATTTTGTAGACCCTGAATTCAAAGGATTGGTTTTAAAGAGATATGAAAAAAGGATGAACGGCGAGCAGGTGCCCAGCAAATATGAGATCAATATCCTTTCAAAGGATGGCAGAAAGATACCTGTTGAGGTAAGCGCCTCTGTTATCGAATACATGGGAAGGCCTGCAGACATGGGCATTATGAGAGACATCACCGAGCGCAAGAAAGCGGAGGAGGCGCTTAAGGTAAGTGAGAAGAAATACAGAGATATTGTGGATAACACAATAGTTGGAGTCTATCAGACCAATCTCAATGGAGATGTACTCTATGTTAACGATGCAATGGCGAGGATCGCGGGTTTAAGTTCAACAACGGAGATGAAGGAACTAAGGTCAGTATTGCGTTACAAAGACCCTAAAAGGAGGGATGAGCTGATTGAAATCTTGAGAAGAAGAGGAAGAGTTGACGACTTCGAGTTTGAGGCCTTTGATAAAAATGATAGATTGAAAAACATCCTGATCTCCGCAACTCTAGATGGGGATTTGATATCCGGCATTATGCTGGACATTACCGAGCGCAAGAGAACAGAGGAGGAACTCGCCAAATACCGCTATCATCTTGAAGAGCTTGTGAAGGATCGTACAAAAGAGCTTTCCCATGCCAGGGATTCTCTTGTGAGCCTTGTGGAGGAGCTTACTGAGGCGACGCATGACCTTGAATCGGCTAACCTTAAGCTGCAGGAATCTGACCGTCTGAAAACAGTTTTTCTCGCAAGCGTGAGCCACGAGCTTCGCACACCGCTGAACTCGATAATCGGGTTTACCGGGCTCATGCTCCAAGGTCTTTCAGGTAAACTCAATGAAGAGCAGAAAAAACAGCTTGGAATCGTTAACTCGAACGCCCGGCACCTGTTGGCACTTATTGAGGATCTGCTTGACATATCAAAGATTGAAGCTGGCAGAATGGCGGTTGAACCCACTTATTTTGACATGCAAAAGGCGGTTAGCGAGGTGGTTGAGATCTTCACGCCAAAGACACGGGAGAGGGTGGTTCGAATAGTTGAAAACACATCTGAAATCGTTGTGCATAGCGATGTGAAACGCTTTAAACAGGTGCTCACAAACCTGGTGGACAACGCCGTTAAATTCACCGCAAAAGGTGAGATAACGGTTAGCACCGCGCCCGGCGGAGGCACTGTCACGGTCAGTGTTGAAGACACGGGAATCGGCATCAAAGCAGAGGATCTCCCCCTGCTGTTCCAATCATTCCAACGGGTAAACCCACCCATCGACAGCGTCACCGAGGGATCAGGGCTTGGCCTCTATCTCTCACAGAAAATTGCAAACATGCTCGGCGGCGAAATCACCGTTACAAGCACGTATAATAAAGGCTCCACATTCACACTAACAATTCCCGCAGACATTTCACAGGGCGTGAGATAATCTTAAATAAGACAACCATCACAGAAGGGGGTACTATGGAATACGAAGACATGCTTGATAGAGCCTATAGTGCGCTTCCAGAAATTCTTAAGGAAGAATCAAGGTTCCAGATACCAGTGCTTGAGGCGGTGGTCCAAGGCAGAATCACTGTTGTTTCGAACTTCGGCGATGTTTCAAAAGGGATTAACAGAAGCACTGACATACTTGGAAAATACTTCCTCGGTGTGATGGGCACAGCAGGCGAATACGATGCCAGCCGTCTCACTCTCAAAGGCCAGTTCAGACTCGCTCAGCTGCAGGACAAGTTCGAAGCATTCATCGAATCCTATGTTATATGCCCTGAGTGCAAACGGCCGGATACCAATATAATCCATGAAAAACGCATGACCTTTCTCAAATGCGAGGCCTGCGGCGCGCGCCACTCTGTTGGAACTATCAAGCAGAAAAGCGCTCCAATGACTGAGAAACCCGATCTAAGTATTGGCGATGAAATCACAGTCCAGATAACGCGGACCGGGAAGAAAGGCGACGGCATGGCCAGACACGGCAAGTACCTGGTCTTCGTGAACAACTCGCGGGAAGGGCAGACTGTGAAAACGAAGATAACAGGCATCAACAAGAACATGGCCTTCGGTGATATTGTCCAGACCTTATGATGGGGATTCAGAGCGGGCGGGGGCGGATTTTAGCTGTTGACGTGGGGACTGGGACGCAGGATATTTTACTCTATGATCCGGCGCGTCTTGAAGAAAATAATCTTAAGCTTGTTCTCCCTTCGCAGACGCAGATACTTGCCAGGCGGATTTCAAAGTTTGACCGGGACATTTTGATTATTGGCTCAACGATGGGCGGCGGCCCGGTGTCGATGGCTATTCGCAGACATTTAAAGAAGGGGTTTCGAGTGGTTATGACCGAGGATGCGGCGAAGACGCTTAGAGATGATCTCAACCAGGTTCGAGAGGAGGGAATTGAAATCGTAACAGATGGGGAGGCGGCGGATCTGGATTTGACCTCTGTTGAGGCTATGGATGTAGATCTGGAGATGTTGTTTGGGGTTTTATCCAGCGCCGGCGAGGAGATGCCTGAGACCATCGGTGTTTCAGTTCAGGACCACGGCTTTGAGCAGGATAAGTCAGACCGTAAATTTCGTTTTGAAAAGATCGCTGAAATGCTTGACTCCGGCGCAACTCTTGCAGACTTTTTGTTTGAGAAACCACCAAGCTATTATTCACGGATGAACTCTGTTTTGTATCATATTCGAAGGTCTTTTTCAGGCAAGGTCTTTGTGGTGGACTCAAAATTTGCGGCGATTTCCGGCGTGCTCCATGAGGCCTCTGAGCGGCCCTGCCTCTGCGTTGACGTGGGTAACGGCCATACAATGGCTGCTGTTGTCGGCGAGGGCGGGCGCCTCGACTCAGTCTTCGAACATCACACACACACGCTAACCAGGGAGAAGCTTACCAACTATCTTGTGCGCCTGGCTGATGGCAATTTGACAAACAACGAGGTCTACTTGGATCATGGACACGGATGCCATATTAAAAGAGCGCCAGGAATCAGAAACATTAAAAGGGTGCTTGTAACCGGTCCGAACAGAGGGCTGCTCTCAGATTGCGACCTCCCTATTGAGTTTGCCCGTCCCTTCGGCGATGTGATGATGACTGGAACCGTGGGCATAGTCGATTTCATTAAAAATCGCACATCTTAACCGCTGAATCGAAATTTAATCTCCGCTGTAGAGGCGCTCTGCAAATTCAATAGGCAGGCCATGCCTTCGAATGTCTCTGGCAACAAAGTCCACATCATATTTAACGCGCCTTATCACCGCGCTATTCGCTTCAAGGTCAAGCACTGCGTATGCCGCCAGTGGACTTCTGTCCCGCGGCTGACCAACTGAGCCAGGGTTGAGTATGAGTTTGCCCTCAAGTTTATGTACAAATGGCAGGTGGGTGTGGCCCAAAATCAGGGTGCTGCAATTTCCGAGAAAAGAGGTTAAGATCTCTTCAGAAGCGTTTTGAAATAGGTATTCAAAAAGCGGGTCGCGGGGACTTCCGTGAAATGCTGAAAACCTCTCGTCCTCATAGCTTTTTGGAAGGGCTGCCAGGTATTTTAGATTGTCATTTGAGAGTATACCCCTAGTCCATTCTGCAGCCTTTTTCGCAAGTGTGTTGAGCCGGGTGTAATCGCCAGTGACAACGGCGTAGTCGTGGTTTCCCACAATCCCTGTTATCCCCTGTCTTCGAACGAGTTCAACTGTTTCATTTGGAAAGGTGTTGTAGCCTACAAGGTCACCGCAGCAAAAGACCTCCATTCCCCCAATCTCTGTGAGCACTGCCTCCAGCGCCGGCAGATTGGCGTGAACATCAGCAATAATTGCAACCTCCATCAAGCCCTTTATCAACAGGCAAAGATTTTATAACTTTCCCGAATGAAACGATGTTTATGGAAGGGATACTTCTCTCGGCAAAAAGGCTTGAGCAGTATAGGCAGAGGATTGTAGAGGCGATTTCAGATTTTGTGGAAGAAGCCGGTGCAAAAGGAGCGGTCCTTGGGCTCAGCGGGGGTGTGGACTCAGCCCTTGTGGGTGCGCTTGCAAAAGAGGCTCTTGGAAACCGTGTGCAGGCCCTTGTCATGCCTGTTTCCGGTGTTTCGACGTCTGAGGATCTTGAACATGCCGCACTCGTCTCTGAAAAGTTCAGCATAGCCAGCCGCGTAATCGAGCTGAAAGATGCGGCAACTGCAGTTAAAAAAGTCTTTCCAGACATAACTCTCGACAGCGGTGAAGGCGGATTTCATGCTAGAGCGAATATTGCGCCGCGGCTTAGAATGCTCTTCAACTATGCAGCGGCAAACCTTAACGACCTCGTTGTTCTTGGCACTGGAAACAAGACTGAGCTTCTCCTGGGATATTTCACTAAATACGGCGACGGCGGCGTGGACTTTCTGCCTATCGGCGGCCTCTACAAAACGCAGGTGCGCCAGCTCGCAGAGCACATGCAAATCCCCCAGGTAATTATTGATAAACCTCCCAGCGCAGGGCTCTGGCATGCTCAGACCGATGAAGAGGAGCTTGGCGAAACCTATGAAATCCTGGACCAGATACTTTATCACACAGTTGAACTCGGCGAGACAGCGGATGAGACCTCAGAAATTATTGGCATAAGCGTGAAACGGGTTCAACGAATATCAGTGATGGTTGAAAAAAATATGCACAAACGCGCTATGCCAACGATTGTGAAACTGCCAGAGTAGCGCGGCATTGTTTCAAGCCAATTTCTTCATATCCTGTTCTGCAGCATCTCTGATCTCAGATCGAAGGTTTGGCTGAGCGGAAAGCACACGGCTCCAGCTCGGAATCTCGGCGCCGAAAGGACTCTCAAGATACTCCTGCCCCGCACCCAAAATGAGGTCGCTGAACATACCCAAAATTTTTTCCTCCTCATGACGGTCATAGACAAGACTGTTGAAAAATGAGTCGCCGCCGTAGCTATGAATATAATCCTCTCCCAGCCGCCGATAGAGAACCTGCAAGCTCTGTAAAAAGGTTGTTGAAATATCAGCGCCCTCCATCTCCACAAGGTTTCGCAGCATCGATTTTTCAATGTCACCCGCCATCTTCACAAGCCCTGTTTCGCTGCTGCCGATAGTTTGGTGTTTATGGTCGTGAAATCCAAGGTCGGTCTGGCACACCCGCTTCAAGCTTGCGCTTCGAAAAACCTCGGAGAGAATTCCCATCTCCACACCCCAGTCACCGGGCATGCGGATGTTTAACGCTAGATCTGATGTAAGGGCGAACTCGCCTGAAAGCGCGTATTTATAGGATGCCAAATACTCAAGAAAGGGTGAGCGCCTGCCGATCTTGCGCCTCAGCGAATCGATAAGGGGTGTTACAAAAAGCCTGAAAACACGGCCGTACATCTTCAGCTCCTTAAGCCCTATACGGGTGTAAAAAGCCTTGTTAAAGAAAAAATCCAGCTTAGGCGATGCAACTGGAAAAAGCAGCCTCGTGGGAA
>QIDD01000075.1 GCA_003230355.1 Methanobacteriota archaeon | reverse complement strand
AGATGCTCAGAGACCTTGCGGGGAGTGTTGAGGATATATCCGCCGAAACAGTAAGCAAAGCCTATAAACAAGGCGACCAGCTGGCCAAGACCCTTGTAGAGGAGACCGGACGGTATCTTGGCGCCGGAGCCGTGGGAATCGTGAACGCCTTCAACCCCTGTCTATTCATCCTTGGAGGCGGTGTTATTGAAGGCATGCCAACGCTCCTTTCAATCGCTGAAGATCATATAAAGAGACGTGCCCTGAAACCAAATCAGGGTGTAAAAGTTGTAAAGACGTCGCTCGGCGCCTATGCAGGGATGATCGGAGCTGCGGCATTTGCGCGTGAAAAAATCTCGGAGCATCTATGAACCAAGGGATTGCAGAGAGCCTGAGAATACCCTCTGTGACTGCAGAGCAGATGCGTGAAGTGGACCGGCTTATGGTTGAAAAATATGGTGTGCAGATTGTTCAGATGATGGAGAACGCGGGTCGAAACCTTGCAAGCCTCATTAGAATCCGGCTAGGTGGTTCTGTTGCTGGAATGGACGTGGCGATTGCTGCTGGAGGCGGCAACAACGGAGGAGGCGGGATGGTTGCGGCAAGACACCTCTACAACTGGGGTGCCAAGGTAACAGTTCTCGTTAAAACCGACGATTTGAGCGGAATTCCCCAATTGCAGTGGAAGATTCTGAAGCGGTTTCCCATTGGGAAAAAAATAGGATCAAAAGCCGTAGAATTCCTGGAGGATTTTTCCGGAGATGCAACAGCTGATTGTCTGATAGGATACGGCCTTCGAGGCCCTCCAAGGGGATGGACCAGTGAGATGATTAATGCTGTGAATAAAAACAATACTGAGGTGATATCACTGGATGTTCCATCGGGCCTGGATTCAACAACTGGAGAGGTTCATGTCCCTTGCATAGAGTCGGCGGCCACTTTGACACTTGCGCTCCCGAAGAAAGGGCTTCTAAAGGCAGAGGCAAAAAAGATTGTGGGTTCACTGTTTCTAGCAGACATCGGTGTGCCCGACGTGTTGTACCGGGGGATGGGCATAGAGGTGCCACAAATTTTTAATAGCAATGAGATTATAAGTTTAGACGTTGATTATGAGGGAGGACGAATTACGTGAAAGACCTTGATAACCTATGTGTCAACGCCATCCGATTCCTGGCTGTTGACTCTGTTGAGAAAGCAAAATCAGGCCATCCCGGCATGCCCCTTGGAGCCGCGCCAATGACCTATGTGCTCTGGGACAGGGTGATGAGGCACAACCCCAGCAATCCACAGTGGTTTAACAGAGACCGCTTTATACTCTCCGCAGGCCACGGCTCTGCCATGCTCTACGCTCTGCTCCACCTCTACGGCTACGGGCTGACTATTGATGATTTGAAACAATTCAGGCAGTGGGAGAGCAGAACTCCGGGTCATCCAGAGTATGGGCGAACAGTGGGCGTGGAGGCGACGACCGGTCCCCTTGGCCAGGGCTTTGGAATGGGTGTAGGCATGGCAGTTGCTGAGCGTTTCAGCGCGAATTGCTTCAACACAGACAAGCACCCGGTGATGGACCACTACACCTATGCCATCGTGTCAGACGGCGATCTCATGGAAGGTGTCGCATCTGAAGCGGCCTCGCTTGCAGGCACACTAAAACTGGGGAAGCTCATCTACCTCTACGATGACAACCACATCTCCATTGAAGGGGGGACGGACATCGCATTTACAGAAAACGTGCGGGAGCGGTTCACCGCCTATGGCTGGCATGTCCAGAAGGTGAGCGACGGAAACGACCTGGACGCCATTGAATCTGCGGTGAAAAAGGCGCAGAAAGTCAAGGATCAGCCTTCTCTAGTCATAGTTCGAACGCATATCGGATTTGCCAGCCCGAAGCAGGACAGCCCCTCGGCGCATGGCGAGCCCCTTGGGGAGGAGGGTGTGAAAGCTACAAAGGAGGCGTTGGACTGGCCAAGTGACAAGTCATTTTATGTTCCCGGCGATGCGGCGGCGCATTTCAAAGAGACGGCTTCAAGTGGCGCTGGATTTGAGGAGGAGTGGAACCGGCTTTTCGAATCGTATAAAAATGTGTATCCTGATCTGGCTGAGGACTTTGAGCACGTTCAGAACGGAAGGCTTCCAGAGGGCTGGGAAAAAAATGTCCCTCTCTTTAGCGAAGGCGATGGCCCTGTTGCGACACGGGCGGCATCAGGCAAAGTGATGAACAGCCTTGCAACAGCTCTGCCACATTTTCTCATGGGCGGCTCCGGCGATCTCGCGCCGTCAACAAAAACGATTCTCATAGGTTACGGCGACTTCGGATTTGAAAAGGCCTGCGCCCACAACCTGCACTTCGGAGTGCGGGAACATGCGATGGCGGCGATTGTAAATGGAATCGCCCTGCACGGCGGGGCTCTGCCCTATGGGGCGACTTTTCTTATCTTCTCAGATTATATGCGGCCTGCTCTTCGGCTTGCAGCGCTTATGCAGACCCACAGCATCTTTATCTTCACACATGACAGCATCGGCCTCGGAGAGGATGGACCGACACATCAGCCGGTTGAGCATCTGATGAGTCTTCGCGTGATTCCAGGTCTCACCGTTATCAGGCCGGCCGACGCCAATGAAACTGCTATGGCGTGGAAGATCGCGGTTTCGCATGGCGGACCTGTGTGCCTCGCCCTTTCAAGGCAGAAGCTTGCGGTGCTTGACCCAATCCTTTTTCCAGTGCTCGACGGCAGCTTGCGGGGTGCCTACATCCTCTCAGAATCAAAAAGTGAGGCTCCTGAAATCGTTCTTATTGCAACGGGCTCAGAAGTCGGGCTTGCCCTTAAAGCGCAGACTGAGCTTGAGAGCCGGGGGGTGTCTGCGAGGGTTGTTTCAATGCCTTCGTGGGAGATTTTTGATGAGCAAACATTGGAATACAAAAATTCGGTTCTGCCACAGGATGTGCCAAGGCTTGCAATCGAGGCTGGCTCTACCCTTGGATGGTGGAAGTATGTTGGATGCGGCGGCGGTGTCATCGGACTGGACCGGTTCGGAGCGTCTGCGCCGGGCAGTGTAGCACTTGAAAAACTTGGGTTCACCGTGGAAAACGTTGTAAACCAAGCCATCAAATTAGTGGAGAACACGCAATGAATCCGCTGATTGAACTTCGCAAAGCAGGCCAGTCCATCTGGCTTGATTATATTCGCCGCAGCCTGATTACGTCTGGCGAGCTTGCCAGGATTATTGATGAAGATGGTGTGAGCGGTGTTACCATTAATCCCACGATTTTTGAAAAGGCCATTGCAGGCAGCAGCGACTACGATGACCACCTCAGGACGCTTTTGAAAAAAGACCCGCATATGACTAGAAGACAGCTTTATGAGTCGCTTGCAGTTACTGATGTGCAGAAGACTGCCGATGCGCTTCGGCCTATCTATGATTCAACAGATGGCGCTGACGGCTATGTGAGCCTTGAACTCTCACCTAGTCTTGCCACCGATACAGCGGGCAGCATTGAGGAGGCCAGGTATTTCTGGAAGCTCGTTAATCGGCCGAATTTGATGATCAAGGTTCCGGCGACACCGGAGGGGACGGCTGTTATTGAAACATTGATCTCAGAGGGTGTCAACGTGAATGTGACGCTTATGTTTTCTCTCACCCATTACGAAGCAGTTGCAGAGGCTTATCTGCAGGGGCTTGAAGCGTGCAGTGACCCGTCGAAGGTTGCCTCGGTTGCATCATTTTTTGTGAGCCGTGTTGATACAGCCGTTGACGGCGCGCTTGAAAAAAACGGCTCAGATCTGGCACTCAGGCTCAGGGGGAAAATCGCTGTTGCAAATTCAAAGCTTGCCTACAAGAGGTTTAAAGAGGTTTTCAGCGGAAGCCGATGGGAGAAGTTTTCCGGCAGGGGAGGCATGGTTCAGCGCGTGCTCTGGGCAAGCACGGGCACGAAAAACCCGACTTATTCTGATGTGGTCTATGTAGAGGAGCTTATCGGGGCTGACACGGTAAACACCATGCCGCCTGCTACGATGAAGGCTTTTGCCGATCACGGCCGTGTGCGCAGCTCGCTTGAAGAAGAGGTGGAAAAGGCAGGAAAAGAGGTGGACGCGCTCAATGAGCTTGGAATCAGCCTTGACATGATTACCGAAGCGCTTCAAAAAGAGGGGCTTAAAAAGTTTTCAGAGTCCTATGACAAGCTGATTGCGGCGCTTGAGGAAAAGAAAACCCGCCTCCTCCATGGTTCTACTGAGCGCATGGTTCTCAATCTCGGAGAGGTAGAGCGGGCTGTGGACAGGCGGATCAAAAACTGGGAGAAGCAGGAGTTCAACAGGCGGCTCTGGGATAAAGACCCGACCCTTTGGTTTTCACAGCCTACCGAGGAGATAACCAACCGCCTGGGCTGGCTGAATCTGCCTGAGATTATGCATGAGCAGCTTGACAGTCTGACGGCCTTTGCAAAGGAGATAAAAGAAGAGGGAATAAAGGATGTTGTTCTCCTTGGCATGGGAGGCTCCAGCCTTGCGCCTGAGGTGTTTGCCAGAACCTTTGGATCAGCTCCGGGTTACCCGCGTCTCAGCGTTCTCGACAGCACACATCCTGATGCTGTGCAGGCTGTTTCTGAAAGAATAGATCTAGATAGCACACTATTCATTGTGGCAAGCAAGTCTGGAACAACTCTTGAACCCAATCTTTTTTTCACATATTTCTGGAGCAAAATAAAAGACGTAGCAGCGGATCCGGGAAGGCATTTTATCGCGATTACCGATTCTGGTACACCACTTGAAGCGCTGGGCCGAAACCATGGTTTCAGAAGGGTTTTTCACGCTCACAGCGATCTTGGCGGAAGATACTCTGCGCTCACAGTCTTCGGGCTTCTGCCGGCAGCACTGATTGGCGCTGATATTCACAGGCTCCTTGACCGGGCGTGGGTTGCGGCTGAGGGCTGCGCATTCTGCGTATCCGTTGGTAAAACACCGGGCCTAATGCTCGGCGCAGCACTCGGCGAGCTTGCGCTATCAGGCAGGGGTAAAGCAACTTTTCTAGCGTCAAAAGAGATATCTAGTTTTCCAAGCTGGCTTGAGCAGCTCATCGCGGAAAGCACAGGTAAAATTGGCCGCGGAATCCTGCCAGTGGCGTCTGAACCGTTGACCAATACCTATGGTAGCGATCGGTTTTTCGTCTATTTCCGGCTCGACGGAGATGACAACCAGGAGCTTGACCAAACAATAAAATCCATCGAAAATGCGGGGCATCCAAGCATCACGATCCGCCTTGAAGATAAATATGACATAGGCATGGAAATCTTTCGCTGGGAGGTAGCTGTAGCCGCGGCGGGAACAATTCTGGGTATTCACCCGTTTAACCAGCCTGATGTTGAGCATTCAAAGGAGCTTGCCCGTGAGGCGATGGAGCAGAAAAACGGTGGAGACGGTAAGAGTCGTGACATGATCTCGGTTTCTGATCTGCCGGCGCTGGATAAGGCAATTAAACACTGGATTGGACAGGCGAAACCTGGCGACTACTTTGGAATCGATGCTTATCTAAAACCAAGCCGTGAAACCTGGACCCAGCTCCAAAGCATGAGAAAAGAGATTTTAACAAAGACATGTCTTGCAACAACCCTTGGCTATGGACCGCGTTTTCTCCATTCAACAGGGCAGTTGCACAAGGGCGGGCCGAATACAGGGCTTTTTCTCCAGCTTCTAAGCGAGC
>QIDD01000074.1 GCA_003230355.1 Methanobacteriota archaeon | reverse complement strand
ATAGGCATGTATAATTCTGATAAAAACTGAGCCAGAAACCCTAGTAAAAAGCTGCGTTGTAACTCGAACATATCGTGGTCAAAGCCACCATCTTTATTTCTGTGCCCTTCAATATCTAGAAATAATACTCTTTTCTGGTTTGGGTGGGATTCCTGTATCGCCCTAATGAGATCATGGATATAGTTTACGCTTACATCAAAACCCTCATTGGCCAAAACTACGTGATATAAGCAAACAGGTCTATTTTTTAACTTACCTTTATAGTTTGAATCTTCCTCTATTACGCAGTACTTTTCATACTCTTGATTTTCAGTGATGTTTTTAGATCTTTCTTCCATGAGTGACCACCATTGGTCTCTCATTTGTCGTATCATTTTTCGTTTCTCAGGGTTCTCTCCATACAAATCGTGACATGAGGCGCATAAAGGAGCGGCATTTTCTAATGTATCAGTTCCGTTGTCGTTCTCAGGAATAATGTGGTGTACCTGAACAAATGGTTTATTGCAAATACAGCACCTAAATGACGATTTCTGTTTCGCTATAATTTTAACTTTCTCACTAAATACCATCTTCTTAAAACCTAATTATCTTTTATCAAGTGCAATATAATAATTTCTAGTGTAAAAGGTATTCCTCAGTTCTCCAGACGTTCATCACTTTTTTTGGCACTAAAACCAAAAAATGAGTCCACATTGGGACTCGCTCAGAAACGCAATAGCTTTTTTCATCACAGGAACTTTTTCGCACATCTATTCTATGAGTATCTCGTGGTTTTCAAGATCAACCCGTGTTATCCTGCCGCGCGCACGCTTTGTATCACCCAACAAACCTGACAGTGTGACCTCCTCTCCATCCACAACTAGAAGTGAAACATTATCCATCACCTGTTTACGCCCGCCACCCTTAACTGTGAATACTGCTGTCTCGCACATACACACTTCTAGTGTTTGAACGCTTAATAATCTTTTTCCCGCAACGCCCCTTATGCCTTGGCGGGACCGACAATATTAAACCTCATCAGAACAGACATAACTATCATGTCAAAGTGGAGGTGGACATTGGCTGGGCTCGCGCTGATTGTGGGAGGCCTGTTACTTTGGACTGTGAAAACACCCTTTGCACCCGACTTTGGAACGCCTGGTTTACTTGCGCCCCCTAATCCCCTGCCGCAATCAACGCCGCAGGGCTTTGAACCAGAGGGCGGGCTTCATTCGCAGCAGCTGCAGGTTCCAGCCCGATTGAGTGACAGCCGATTTGATGATAGAACACTAAACCTTCCCCCAGGATTTGAAGCATCGGTCTATGCAACAGGGCTCACAGGCGCCAGGTTCATGACCTATGATACTGACGGCGTGCTCTATGTTAGCCAGACAAAAGAGGGCAGAATCTCCGCTGTAATTGACCTTGATTTAGACGGAGCCGCTGATGAAATCATAGTTTTTGCCCAGGGTTTGAACCAGCCTCACGGACTATCCTTTGACGGTGGCTGGCTCTATGTTGCTGAAAACGACCGAGTAATACGGATGCGCGACTCTGACAGCGACTATCAGGCTGACCAGACAGAACCTGTGATAAGCGGTCTTCCAAGCGGAGGCGGACACTTCACCAGAACAATTGGATTCGGACCGGACGGCAAGATATATGTTTCAGTGGGAAGCTCCTGCAACATCTGCGAAGACGATCCCCGCCGCGCCGCGGTTCTAAGGTTCAACAGGGATGGCTCTGGTGAAGAGGTTTTCGCAACAGGCCTTCGAAACTCAGTTGGCTTTGTATGGCATCCAGTGACAGGAGAGATATATGCCACTGACAACGGCCGGGACCTGCTTGGCGATGACCTTCCGCCAGAGGAGATAAACATCCTGCGTGAGGGCGGAAATTATGGCTGGCCCTACTGCTACGGCCAGAACACTGCTGACCCAAAATACAACGATCCCTCGAAATGCACAGACACCGAGCCCCCGGCAGCAGAACTTCAGGCCCACTCTGCCCCTCTTGGGCTGCGTTTCTATGAAGGCGGGATGTTTCCAAAAAGATATCAGGGTGCGCTCTTCGTCGCCTACCACGGCTCTTGGAACCGACGCGAACCAACGGGCTACAAGATTGTGAGCATCAATTTTGACGGTGAAACACCGGTTGTTGAGGATTTCACAACTGGTTGGCTGGCAGACGGGGAAAAATGGGGGCGGCCTGTTGACATTATATTTGCAGGCGACGGCGCGATGATTACTAGCGACGACTACAGCGGAACACTCTACCGCGTGGCATACATAGGTTTGGCAAAGATTAAATAGCCTGGTTGAGAGAAGCAGGGCAAATGTTAGGCGAACTCAGAGATGACAAGGTGATTGTAGGGTCTGATCCACAGATTCAGCGCTTGCTTCAGCGGGGCTTTGGAGTGGAGGTTGAGGGTCGCTATGAGCTGTCTCTTTTGGAGGCGGCATTTCTCATGGAACGCGGTACCCTTGAAGTAGAGGAGCGCAGGCGACAGATTGATAAGAAGACGCTCTGGAAGAAGGCAGTGGACGAGGAGGATTTTCACCGCAGATATGAGGTTTACAGGGACCTTCGAACACGGGGGTATGTTGTGAAAACAGGCTTTAAATTCGGCGCTCACTTCAGGGTATATGACAAGGGCGAGTTCAGCCAGAAAGGACATTCCACGTTTCTTGTGCACACGCTCCCTGAGGATGCTGTTATGAGTCTTCCAGAGCTTGCGCGAATTGTGCGCCTCACGCAGAGCGTTAAAAAACGCCTTGTCTTCGCAGTTGTGGACAGTGAAGCAGATATTACATACTTCCAGATTGACCGCATAATACCCTGAACTATTAGGCGTTGTTTTCGGAGGGGGGGAGGTGGCCTGCAAGACGAAATTGAAAATGAGTGTCTCTGTCTCGCAGGCTGTATAACATATTTGTATGCTTAGAGATATATAAATAGAGTTACCGACACTGTGCATATATGGGGTCAAATCTGGACTTAGCAGAGCCGGGGCAGCCAGTTTCTGCGCGCGAAAAACAATGTTTGGTGGTCTGGTGAAGCTTGAAGCTGTAACTGATAATCACATGCACATCGACCCTAGAGGTGGGATGGGGCTTGAAGCCGCCAAAAGGTTTAAGCGCGCTGGCGGCACATGCATGTTTCTCGTAAACAAGATGTCAAAAGACTGGGATGTAACGGTTACAAAAGCATCTGATTTCACGGCTGTTTTCGAGGGCACAGTTGAGCTTGGGCAGATGATTGCAGAAGAGACGGGACTAGTGGTTTTCCCCGTGGTCGGTGTGCATCCTGCTGAGCTTGTGTATCTTTGCGAGCGGTTTGGCACGGTGCGGGCCCTTGAGATTTCAACGGGTGCTGTAGATATTGCCGGCGGTTTTGTTGAAAATAGGATGGCAGCGGCGCTCGGCGAGATCGGCAGGCCCCACTATCCTGTTGAACCCGATGTTTTCGAAGTGTCAAACAAACTTTTAGAGCACGCCATGTGTGTTGCGAAAGACTTGGGCTGCGCACTTCAGCTTCACACAGAATCTGCTTCGGAAAAACTTTTCGACGATCTTTCAAAGATGATAAAAAACACACGGATAAAATATGATAAGGTGGTGAAGCATTTCAGCGGGCCAGAAACAGCTCTTGCGCAGAAATATGGTATCACACCGTCGGTTCTATCATCGACTGAAAACATAACCGCCGCGCTGAAACACAACACCGGCTTTCTGATGGAGTCAGATTATATTGACGATAACACACGGCCCGGCGCGGTTCTAGGGCCAAAGACTGTGCCCCGCGTGACAAAGAAACTTGTTGAAGAAGGACTTTTGAGCCTGGAAGACGCTGCACGGATACACTGTGACAACATTGAAAAGACCTACGGCGTTGAAATTAAATGAAAAATAATTTCAATGGAAACACAGGTCTCCTATAAACAATTGTTAAATAGTCTAAATCAAATAACACTTGTGGGTTATGAATGAATTAATCAATGATTCTGTTTGGTTATCTAATAAGTTCCCTGAGTTAAGGTTAATTAGTAAACTTAAAAAAGATGAATTTAAATTAGTTCAAGGTGGAAAATTCAAGACTCAATTGAATAGTCCCGAATCTGGAGTTGTGGGTTTTCTTAGACAAATTCCAACAGATATATACAAAAAAGTAATGGTTAAAAAATTCAAAGATCAAATTGACGATTTAGATGTTGATTACAATTTTTTAACCGCATTTCATGATGATCTTGATATTGGTTGTATTGTACTTGTAGATAGAAAAAATGTTACACGGTCTTCTACGTCAGAATTTGTTACTATCTATGGGCACCGAGCTAAAACCTTAGAATTTTCTATCTATAAGAGGTATCAAGGAGCAATCATAATTGCAGATCGTATTGAACCAGCTAAAGTCGCATCTAACTATTCCTCTGAGATATTTTCTTTCCCCGAGATTATGAAGCTTATTGATGAGATTGTCATAACAACTGATTCTGTACGAACTTTGATAAAAGCCCAGATTGTTGGAAGTCCATTGATAACTCAAAGTGGAGTGCCAAGTGGAACATTTGCCACAATCTACCCGTCAGGAGGGTCATCAAATTATTCAGGCTTCGAACAAAAATTCCTTCTTAATTTTTTTGAGGACCTTTACTTTCCTTTTACTTTAGACTGTAATTTCGGAGTGGACCAAAAACTAATATCCTGGTATTCAAGAAAAAAAGAAACACTAAGAATGCCCAAGACGGATTTCATTTTTTTCTCTGGAAATTCAAAGGCTGCTGAAACTGTCCTAGAAAATCGGACAAAGGCAAAGGGCATGGTTGATGGAGTTCTTGTTTCTAGCCAGCCGCAAATTGAAGGTCCTCTAAACACCAAAACTGAAATTCCTTTAAGACTTAACGAGCTAGATATTAACTTTGGTATTTTTGAGGAGTACCTTCCTGAAATCAGAGCATCCATTGCATATTTGAAATCACAGCAGATAAAAGATCGTGTAAAAGAAGCTGACAGAATAGGAATTTTTGACAATAATATATTAGGATATATAAAGAATGAGACCGGAGAAGATTTGATTGTCGATTATTTAACTAGAAAAAATATGCTTTTAGACCCTAACATTCATTTTGGCAGGTATGAGAATTCTGGACGCTTTGCAAGTGCTTTGGATAAAGGTTTAGGGGTCAGTCAAAAACGCGGTCTAAAAACCACAAGCAAGGTACTTGCAGAAACTCTAACCGGTTTAATATTTGATCTGACAGCTTCAAAAGTTAGTAAAAAAATCATTGATGAAAAAATAAAAAGGTTCACTCAGGATCCTGCTCATATTGCAGAATTACCTTTGTTGAGTGTCGTTAAAGATGCTCGAAATTCTTTCGGCAGAGTCTTGTCTGAGGAGGTGATAATTTCTGAATACGCCAAGAAGGGCAACATGGAATTTGACGATGCAATTCCTGAAGTAAGAAGGAGTCTTAGCACTGCTGTTGCTCAAGGATTAATTAGGGAGGTTAATGTAAATAGGTATGCATTTACACCATTGTTCGAACATAGCTTGTAATATCTATAAATATGACTAACACTTTCTTTATTATATTACCATGGAAACCACGACTCAAACACTTGAGATTGAAGAGGTCAGCGAGCGCTTTGACGAGTTCTTCAGAAAATATTATCAAGAGGAGCTGCTGCGCATTGCCCGCA
>QIDD01000073.1 GCA_003230355.1 Methanobacteriota archaeon | reverse complement strand
ACGAGGCGCTTGATCCGGCTTCTCAACAAGGATCAGGGCCTGCCTGTGTATATTTTAACGGATAGTGATAGTTATGGGATGCAGATTTGCAGCAGCTATAAACGGGGGAGTATTGCGCTGAGTTTTGAGTCGCCTTATCTCGCGGTTCCTGAGGCGAAGCTTCTTGGACTTCTTCCAACAGACCTCGACAAATTCAATGTTCCAAAAGCTGCGAGGCTTAAGATGACTGATTGGGATATGAAAAAAGCGAAGGGCATGCTGGAACATCCGTGGATCAAGCGTAATAAGCGTTGGACGAGCGAGTTAAAACTTATGATCAAAACCGGCGAAAAAGCGGAGTTGCAGGCACTTGCAAAGCACGGTATCACCTTTATGACTGATACTTATATTCCGCAGAAGCTCGGAGAAAAAGACTGGATATAGAAACTGCTAGATTCGTTATTTGTTGACTATCTCCTTCATCTCACCGTACTATGATAATACATTCGAACATTTTATAAAGATTCTAGGTTTATTTTATATGGTGATAAAATATGGCAGGAAGTCCAAAAGCAGCAAAGAAAATGAAGATTGATTATAATATTGATAGAGGAATTTATGATACATTTATCAAAGCATGCACACGTAAGGGATACACTCCAAATGTTGTAGTTGAAAGACTTATGAAAAAATACATAGAGACAGGACAGATGTAATGTCACTGTCTCTAATGATGCTTAAATATTCTATTATTTTCACTTTGTCTCTTAGAAAATATAGTGACGCAGTTTAATAAAAAATCAATGCAAATGGACTGACAAATAACAAAATAGACCTTTTAAAATAAAATCTATAACTTCTTCTCAGGATATTTTGGAGCATTTTCGCCCTAATTCATATTTGAATTAATACAAAACAATGTTTTGTAGGCCGGAAATGCGGGTCTCTTTTACTCCAGATTCAATATATCTCAATATTTGGAGAAATTTGTGGTAACAAATTTCGGGTTTTGGGGTTCCTAACCATTGGAGCGTTTAGCCAAGAGGCTAAGCGCGGGTCTTTCTTTTGGAGCAGATTTTCTTTTACACAAAAGAAAAGGTGCAAAGGGCCGGGGCCGGGATTTGAACCCGGGCTAGGGGATCCACAGTCCCCTGTGCTGCCATGCTACACTACCTCGGCCATTTGGGTTTGTGTGTGGTTGTTTGTTGGTCTTGTGTATGTTTTTGGTGTTGCTGTTTTTTTGTGTTTTGGGTTATAAATGTGTTGTGGGGTGCGCAAGGTTTCGGTGTCGCGTGGTCCACCTTTTTCCGCCAGTCTTCACTCTTTGAGTTTGACTGTCGCAAAACCGTGGTCGAAAAAAGTATTGCCCCAATCGAATCCGTTGTTCGATTGAAAAAAATCTGTTACACTCGTCGGAGCATTTTCGTCCTAATTCATATCTTGAATTAATACAAAACATTGTTTTGTAGGGCGGAAATGCGGGTTTCTTTTGCACTAGATTCAATACATCTAATATTTTGGAGAAATTTGTCGCAGGCAAATTTCGGGTTTTTGGGTGACCAAGGCTTTTTACACAAAAAGGCTTGGAAGTAGCCCGGAGAGGATTCGAACCTCTGTCGTGGGATCCAGAGTCCCACATGATTGACCACTACACTACCGGGCTGTGTGTGTATGTTTTTTTGTGTTGTTGAATTCTCTAGGGAATATAAAACTCTTTTTCTTGTATTTTCAGGATTTGCTGGATTGTCAATGGAGGTGTAGGATGACTGGGTTTTAATTTATGTTTTTTTGTTTTGAATTTTATTACCGGTCTTTTTTGGTTTTGGATTTTTTTATTTTCCCTCTGATTTCTTGATAGAGTTGGATGTTTTTTTCCATTGTGTCTGTGAGGAAGTAGACTGCGCCGTATCGGTCCCCCTCTTGAGTGATTATCTTGTTGTCCAGCAGTACTTCAAGATGGTGGCGTATGGTTTTATAGTCATATCCAAGTTGTTCTGTGAGCTGGTTTGCGTTGGCCGGACTATTTGTTAGTTCATCAATTATCTTTGAACGTGTTCGTCCGCCTTTGGTTCCGGCAATCAGCCACCACAGAATGCGTTTCATAGCTTAAGTCTCAATAGTTGTGCCCTGAATTTTCCCATGGATTGCGGATATGATGTTATCTACATTTCTTCCGTCTACAATTGCTGTTTTAAGCCGATTTTTTCTGATTATTTCAGCTGCTTTTGGGTCGATTACGCTTGACGTCCCAGCCCGGTAACCCTGGGTTTTAACGATTTTAATAAGCTCCTCTGCTGTGAGGCGGTCATATCTTTTTGCGCCTGGGTCTTTTTTCGGGTCCCGCTCGTAGACGCCGTCCACGTTTGTAGCGTTTATCAAAAGGTCTGCGCCGATTTGTTCTGCAAGCATTGCCGATACTGCGTCTGTGCTGTGGCCCGAAACTGTTCCGCCCATTACAAATATTTCTCTGCCCGTGGTTTTGGCTTCTTCAACGCGCGCCGGTATATTTGGGTTGGTGTTTCCAAGGGCGGATCGCAAAATCATTGCATTCAAACGGGTTGCAGCGATTCCCATTGTATCGAGGAATTTCTCATCTGCTCCGAGCCCCCGCCCGGCGTCAATGTAGTTTCTCGCGGTTCGCCCCCCTCCGGTGACAATATAAAATTCATGTTCAGATGTCAGGCTCAGCAGAGCCTCTGAAAACCCGCGGATATAATCGAGGTCAACGCCATGGTCCTTTGCGAATATGGAGCCGCCAAGGGATATTACTATCTTCACCAAATTTCACCCAAGTAGATAAACTCGGTGCTTGCTATATAAAATTAAGGAAAGAAAAGGGGTTTAAAGAGCAGGACGCCCGCTATTAAAAAATAGTCGGAGGTAGTGGGTGTTGGGAAGTTGGTTTAAGCATCCTGCCCCATATTATAAAGTAAAATTAACAATTTCAAACTAATTTGAAGACCGCGGCGGCCTGAATTTCATGCCATAATAGATAGGCCCATCCCTCCCGGATTCATTGATCTTTCTAAACACACCTTCCACAGGCATGCCGATACTTGCGTCCTCGATTTCACAGTCCACTATCTGCGTGGTAAGCATAGGGCCTTCGCTAAGCTTTACAATAGCCATTATATAGGGTGTTTGATTTTCGAAACCCTCTGGCGCAGAGTGAATGATAGTGTATGTTACAACCTCGCCGGATGCCTTGAGCTTCACACTCTCAAGTTTCGACGCCCGTCTGCAGCTGGGGCAGATCTTACGGGGCGGGAAATAATTCTTTTCGCATGTCCCGCATCTAACGCCGTAGAGGTTGTATCTGCTCTTTGTGTTTCGCCAAAATCTCGGTGCGCCCATATCTATCTCTCCAGGATGTGTACTGCTGCTGTTCCACCGCTTCCGCCCACATTGTGCGTCAAACCAACCTCTGCGCCGTCCACCTGGCGTTTACCGGCTTCGCCGCGGAGCTGATAGGCGATCTCCACAACCTGGGCTACGCCTGTTGCGCCCACAGGATGTCCCTTTGCCTTAAGTCCGCCAGAGGTGTTAACCGGTATCTCGCCGCCGATTGCTGTGCAGCCTTCCTCTGTGAACCTGCCGCCAGAGCCGATGTCACAGAAATCAAGACCCTCGATTCCAATTAGCTCAGCGATTGTGAAGCAGTCATGCACCTCAGCAACATCAATGTCTCCCGGTGTTTTACCAGCCATTTTATAGGCCATTTTACTCGCGTTTATCGTTGCGTCTGAAACCGTCATCTGCAGGCGGTCGTGAAGCGCTATCGTGCTCGTGGACTGTCCCGCGCCAGTGATATAAATTGGCGAGTCGCAAAACTCCCCTGCCTTTTCCTCGGTTGCCAGAATAATGCATGCCGCGCCGTCGGTAATCGGTGAACAGTCAAGCAGTGTAAGCGGGTCTGCAACCATAGTTGAGTTCAAGACTTTTTCAACTGAAACATCAAATCTGAACTGCGCAGTGGGGTTGTTCTTTGCATTGGCGTGGTTTTTCACCGCAACCTCTGCAAGCTGCTCCCTCGTAGTCCCGAACTCATGCATATGGCGTCGGGCGATCATCCCATAAAGGCCGGGAAAGGTCATGCCAAGAAATGCCTCCCACTCTTGATCCGCTGCGGTTACAAGGATCTGGGTCACCTTTTCAGTCGTAATATCCGTCATCTTCTCAGCCCCACCCACAACAACAACATCATGCATCCCAGAGGCAACAGCCATAACACCCTGCCGAACCGCGAGGCCGCCGGACGCGCAGGCAGCCTCGATGCGCGTTGCCGGAACAGGGTTGAGACCTGCGTGATCCGCGATAAGCGATGCGATATGCTCTTGATTCACAAAACGCCCACCCGACATGTTGCCCACATAAATTGAGCCGATGTCTTTTCCATCTATTCCTGCGTCAATGATTGCCGCCGACCCGGCCTCGACAAACAAGTCTGAAAATGAGTAGTCCCAGAGCTCGCCGAACTTTGTAACTCCAACGCCGATTACTGCAACACGGTTCATGATGGCACCACAATCTTTCGTCTAAGCTTGACATAGGTTCCGTAGTCCACGTATTTTTTCTCCCGAATATAGTCTTCAACCGTGGGTGTTTCGCCCCGTTTTTCTGTGATTTTATCGGTGACTGTTATGCTGAATGAATCGCTCCCCGCGCCTGAGCCAAAGGCGGTTACAAGTATGCGGTCCCCAGGCTTTGCCTCATCCAAAACACGGGCTAGACCGAGCATTGTAGCCCCGGAATAGGTGTTGCCAATACGTTCCACAAGCAGGCCACATTCAATCTGCTCCTTTGTAAAACCCAGATTTTTTGCAGCCGTACGGGGGAACTTGCCGTTGGGCTGATGAAACACTGCGTAGTCAAAGTCGCCGGGTGATAGATTTGTCTTTTTAAGAAGCCCTGTGGTTGCTGAGAGCACGTGTTTAAAATAAGCGGGTGAACCTGTGAATCTGCCGCCGTGGCGCGGGTAGGGCTCGCCTTCACGCCTCCAGAAATCAGGCGTATCCGTTGTAACAGAATAGGTTGCCTCGATCTCGGCAATTAGTTCAGTGCTTCCAATAATATATGCTGCGCCGCCGGATGCCGCTGTGTATTCAAGGGTGTCGCCCGGAGCGCCCTGCGCAGTGTCAGCACCAACAGCAAGCCCATATCGAATCATCCCAGACCCCACAAGCCCCATGCAGGTTTGAATCGCGGCCGTTCCTGCTTTACATGCAAATTCATAGTCAGCAGCCGTCATAACAGGCGACGCTTCAATGGCATCCCCTAGAATCGTTGCAGTTGGCTTTACCGCATAGGGATGGCTTTCAGAGCCCACATAGACCGCGCCAATATCCGCCGGATCAATTCCAGCCATTGCAAGCGCGCTACGCGATGCTTCAACAGCAATGGTTGCCGTGTCCTCATCCAAGCCTGCAATAGCCTTCTCCTGAACCTGAAGCCCCCGCTTAATGCCCTCAGCATCACCCCCCCAGATCGCGGCTATCTCCTCAACCCGAATCCTAAACCGAGGGATGTACACACCATATCCGCAGATACCAACCTTCAAACAGCATGCCTCCTGAGACCAGCTATAATTTCGTCAACTGAAATGTTAGTAATAATAACAGGGATACGCTCAACTCTAGCGATCTCCAGACCCAATTTATCGATTTCAGATACTCCGTGCATAATCACAACCTTCGGCTTGAAACTTGACACCCTGATCGCGATGAGCGGGCTTCTGCCATAAGAAACTTTTGTAAA
>QIDD01000072.1 GCA_003230355.1 Methanobacteriota archaeon | reverse complement strand
ATCCCCACGGCGACACCGCGGTCTATGACACGATTGTTCGCATGGCGCAGGACTTCAGTCTGCGTTATCCGCTTGTTGATGGGCAGGGAAACTTCGGCTCAATCGACGGCGACAGAGCTGCGGCGATGCGATATACAGAAGTGCGGCTGTCAAAGATCGCAACCGAGCTTCTCACAGACATCGAAAAAGACACGGTGGATTTCACGCCGAACTATGATGATTCGCTCAAAGAACCCAGAGTCCTTCCAGCAAAGATTCCAAACCTCCTACTCAACGGCTCCAGCGGAATCGCCGTTGGAATGGCCACCAACATGCCGCCTCACAACCTAGTGGAGGTGGTGGATGCCCTGACTGCGATAATCGAAAATCCTGAAACACCGGTTGAAGAGCTTATGGAAACAATTCCAGGGCCGGACTTTCCGACAGGCGGATATATCCTGGGCAGAAGTGGAATCCTTGACGCATATCGGACTGGACGTGGAAAGATAACCCTTCGGGCGAAAGCCGAAATTGAGGAAGGCGAAAAAAGGCAGCGCATACTGGTCTCTGAATTGCCTTATATGGTGAATAAATCCCGGCTTATCGAATTCATTGCTGATCTTGTGAAGGACAAGAAGATCGAAGGCATTTCTGATCTGCGCGACGAGTCGGATCGGGATGGTATGCGCATTGTAATCGAACTGAAGACCAATGCCCAGGCTGAAATCGTTCTCAACCAGCTCTACAAGCACACGCAGATGCAGACCACCTTCGGCATAATTAATCTGGCGCTTACTGGCGGACGGCCTGTAGTACACACGCTAAAAGAGCTTCTTGGCGCGTATCTCTCCCATAGAAAGGAGGTTGTCACTCGAAGGACCGAGTTTGAATTGAAAAAGGCTGAAGCGCGGGCTCATATCCTTGAGGGGCTTCGAACCGCTTTGGACAGTATCGACGCGGTGATAAAGTTGATCCGGGCATCGAAAAACGGCGAGGCTGCAAAAGAAGGGCTTATAGCTGAGTTCGGCCTCTCCGCTGTTCAGGCGCAGGCGATTCTTGACATGCGGCTTCAGCGGCTCACCGCGCTTGAGCGTGAAAAGATAGACTCTGAGTACGAGGAGCTTCAGAAAAAGATCGAATACTTCCGCAGCGTGCTAGCGGACCCGCAGATGGTTCTAGGCATTATCCAGACCGAGCTAAATGATCTGAAAGAGAAATACGGCGACTCCCGCAGAACTGAAATCGTTGACGGCGAGCTTGGAATTGAAGACGAAGACCTCATACCTGTGGAGGACATGATCGTAACAATCACAAATACAGGCTACATCAAGCGTGTGCCAATCGACACCTATCGGAGCCAACGCCGTGGTGGTAAAGGCGTAATCGGCATGGAAACCAAGGAGGAGGATTTTGTGGAAGACCTCTTTGTAGCCTCAACCCATGACTACGTGCTCTTCTTCACAAACCAGGGGAAGGTGCACCTGCTCAAAGTCTATCGCCTGCCGCTCACCGGCAGATACTCTAAGGGTAAGGCAATCGTAAATCTGCTTGAGCTTGGTGAGGGTGAGAAGGTGCGCGCCACGATTCCTGTAAGCGAGTTCGACCCAGACCGTTATCTCGTTTTCGCGACAAAGAAGGGCACTGTGAAAAAGACGGATCTGTCAGCTTACAGGAGGCCGAGGCGCGGCGGGATAATCGCTATTCGGTTGGACGATGATGACGAGCTCATCTCAGTGAAGCTTACCGATGGAAATCAAGAAATATTCATGGCAACTGCAAAGGGAAAGGCTATCAGATTTTCTGAAGGCGAGCTTCGGCCCATTGGACGGGGCACACGGGGCGTGCGCGGCATGAGGCTGAAATCCGGCGACGCTGTAATAGGCATGGGGCTTGCAAAAGATGAATCCCAGATACTCACAATTACCGAGAACGGATTTGGCAAGCGCACTCCAGTGTCGCTGTACACCCGGATACACCGCGGCGGGCAGGGTGTGATTAATATTATCACTGATGACAGAAACGGCCGGGCGGTTTCAACCCAGGAGGTGACAGGTGACGAGGAGATCATGGTCACAACACTTGAAGGAATCGTGATACGCACACATGTTTCAGAGATATCGCTTGTCAGCCGGAATACAAAGGGCGTTCGGATCATGCGGCTTAACAAAAAAGATCGTGTAGTAGCTGTTGCCAAGATACTTCCAGAAAACGGAGAGGAAGAAGAAGATGCCGAGTCTGAATGAGATCAAAGACGAGTTGATGGCAGATGTTGAGGCGGATGTTGACGCCTGGGAGAGTTTTTACCAGCGGTACAAAGAGGATTATGCAAAAATCGCTCTATATGAGAAGAAGGTAGAGAGGCTTGAAGGGGAGCTTAAAGACAGGGAAAGCCTGGTAAAACGCAAGCTTGAAAAGGAGAGGGGAACACTTCTTATCGCAACTGCGGCTTTTATCGGTGTAGCTGCACTTTTTCTGCAGATTATCTCGGCATCGCTTAATGTGTGGCTCTACTTCTTTGCAGGCCTACTCATAGGACTTGGGGCCTTCAGTCTCATCCATCTCTGGACACGGTGACCAAAAAAAATGATTTCAAAGCGAGACCCGAAATTCATACTTGTAACCCTTTTTATTCTGATCGCGGGAATATATGCAATCCTGCCCTCTCAGTCCAAGATAAGCGGGAGCCACAGCGTGTACAAGATCAGATCAACACCATCTACAGGCGACATATATTTCTGCGAGAAATGCCACTCTGACATTGCGGGCAACGTCTCAGCAAACCACAGTTACAAGGCACACGGCGCCTTTACCAGTTGCCTCTGCCACGGCTACTATCCGAACTACACGGCAATCGCAGGTCCGAACGGCATCAACTACAACTACTCGATAAATCTAAAGCACAATCTCACAAAGAACATCTACTGCACAAACTGCCACACAAACTACGACGCATCAGGGCAGATTGACATTGGAAACAACTCAAACGCGATAAATCAATCAGGCCACTATATTAATATGAACAGAAGCGACAAGACAGAACTTTATGAACGCGCCTATCGATACTTTAACAGAACACCCTTCGGACCGCTGAGCTAAGAACTGCTGAACCTAGATATTTTTCTATGTTAAAAAAAATAAAGGGGAGAAAAATAATTGGAGGGGATTTTAGATGAGAACAGCGTTTATGTTCCCGTCTTGACCCGGCTTTGAAAGCACCCTGGCCGTTCCAGCCTCTGTCTCGATGATCGCGCCTTTGGTTATTATATTTCGACGCACATAATGAGGGTTTGCCGGGTTCTGGGCAACGTTTGTAATCTTCACTTTTTTACAAAGCCCCTCTTTATCAAGCACGTTTGCAAACTCTGCAACTGTGAGGCGCAGCTTCTGATTGCCTCCGCGCACATCTGCAACAGTTGTCTTGCGCACACCGATCTTGGTCTCTTTATGCTCACCGCCAAGCTCGAACTTCTTCTTGCTGCGCCTGTGTTTAAGACGGCTGCCGGTGCTTTTTCTCTTTGATCTTCCTTGCCAAACACTCATACTAATCACTCAATTCAGAAGTTTAGGGATGAAGCTTCAAATATATAAGTGTTTGTAAATCTCCTTCTGTTAAATCTGGCTCTGTTGACTTTGCGGTTGTTACAAACCGTTGTATGGTCGTCAAAAACTGTTTTCATTAAGAAATTATTTATATGATTGAACATAAAATTCTAATCTGTGAGAAGTCATTATATATAAGACTTTCGTTTTGAACGCTCTGGTTTCCAGTGGAAATTCAGGTATTTAGGAGAAAAGGACGAAAATAAATAAAAGAGAGGTAAGAAAAGATGGCGAAACCAATTGATTTGGTTACTGAACTTCATGGTGAAGATGCCATAAGGTTTGTTAAAGAACAAAAGAATCCGAGTCCAAATCCTAAAAGAGATGCCTTTATAAAAGAGGCTCAAAAACTAAAAATTAAGTAGGGAAAATGTCCACAGCGGCTTCTATCACTGACGAGATAGGAGTAAATATCTTCATTGAACCACTTTCTAAAGAACATTTTTTTGATGAATTTGATTGTGAACATCAAGATACAACCGACTTCTTAAAAGATGATGCCTTGAGGTATCAAAATGAAAATATAGCTGTAAGTTGGGTTGTGAAAGATAAATTTAATGTTGTTCTTGGATATGTAACTTTATCGATGGCTGCCATTAAAGCTAACATTCCAAAAATTAAGTTAGACGGTGTAAGTGTAAGGCAGTATCCTGCTCTGAAAATTGGTCGTATAGGAGTTACTAAAGAGCACAAACACAGGAAAATTGGAAAACTTTTAATAATGATTGCTACTTGGAAGGCAAAAGATTTACAGGATGTTGTAGGTTGCAGACATCTTATAGTTGATTCATATTTTGATAGAATCACGTTCTATGAACAATTCGGATTTGAACGTGTTGAAAGTAAACCTTCTGGGGATACTACGAAAATGTTTTTGCTTGTAAGCGATGTTTAATTGAAAATTAAACCCAATAATCCATCGTTTCTTTATCTTTTCTTTCTTCTTTAAACACTATATTTCCCTGATTTTCATTCTGAACCGCTTTCTCGATTGGTCCTTTCCACTTATTATCTCCAAGCTTCAAATCAAGACCGACAACTTCAGCAGAAGTCCTACCTTCCAAAACCTCAAAATGGTTGCAATACACAGAACACACTAAAGTTTTAAAAAAAGGAACTCCCAGCGTCCTTACTAGCTCCTGCCTTTCACAATTGTTTTTTCGGGGTTTTTGGCGAAGTTTACCTGGCTTACTGTGATCTTTGATTGTTTTTCGATTTCTTCGATGAGCGTTGTAGTATTAACGTCTCCTGTCACATCCAAAAGCAGGTTGTTTTTTAGGATGGCAAATTTCTTGACGCGTGGCATGGCTTCAAGTGTTTCTTTGAGCCCCGATGTTTCGCCGTCGATTGCGAGTTCGATTGTGGTTATCTCGCTTTTCACCGTTTTCTCAGATTCTCCCTGGCCTTCTGACAGCGCCGCGGTTTTTCCCTGGAGTCTGAGCCGTTTGGATTCAATGTATATCTGCTCGTGTTCCAGTTCCTGCTGGTGTTTGTCCATTTTGATCTGCACGTCTGATTTCACCTGTATGATGCTGAGGCGCAGCGACTGGATTATCACGGTTCCGATAAAGTATAGAAAGGCTGCCCCGAATGCGAAGACCAGGAGTGTGACGATGAGTGTTGTGTTTAGGATCATTTTTCTCTCACCTATTCTTAAGATAATGAACAATCATTATATTTATATTTAACTCCAGCAAAAATATATATCCCAGAATTACCAAGTATCCAGAGTCAAGAGGAGTCAATTGTGTATGATGTGATAATTGTCGGAGGAGGCATATGCGGGTTTTCCGCTGCCATGTATGCCGGGCGGCTGGGTCTGAAAACACTTGTTCTCGAAGGAAAAATCGTCGGCGGAACGATCACTACAACCGATGTTGTTGAGAACTGGCCCGGCATAAAACGTATCAGCGGAGAAGACCTTGCGCTGCAGGTAATCGAGCACGCAAAAGAATATGAAATTGAAACCCGTGACGGCTGGGTAAACAAAGTTCGTTTTGGAGGGGAAGAGGGCTGTTTTACAGTGTCCAGCGATGAAGACAAATTTGAAAGTAAAACGATAATATTTGCAACTGGCGCAGAGCACGGGAAACATCCGGCAAAGGGAGCAGCGCAAAGCTGGAAAATCGGGGCATCCATTACTGCGCGCTCTGCGACGGACCGCTCTACACGGGTCGGGAGGTTGCCGTAATCGGAGGCGGCGACTCGGCTGCGAAGGAGGCGATTTTACTCTCCAAGTATGCCAGCAGCGTTCATCTCCTTGTTAAGGGTGAGTTGCTTCGGGCCGAACCTGTGAACATCAAGCGGGTTGCGGCGAATAAAAAAATCAAGGTGCGCACCGGAGTTTCAGTTGTCGAGGCAAAGGGAAAGTCAAAGCTAGAGGCTCTTGCACTAAAGGCGGGCGACGCCCGAGAGGAGCTTACGGTAGACGCGGCCTTTGTTGCAATCGGAATCATCCCTCAGTCAGAGCTTGCGATTGGCTTGGGTGTCGATGTGAACAGCAGAAAAGAAATAGTAATCAACAGGAAGTCGCAGACAAATGTCTCCGGCGTCTTTGCCTGCGGGGATGTGACCGACACACGGTTCAAACAGGCTATAACCGGAGCCGGTGAAGCAGTGACCGCGGCCTATTGGGCCTATACACATGTTACCTCCGGCGATTTTGTCTGCCCCCATGGCGAGGAAAAACCTTAGAGGGGGGAGAGTTATGGAGAAAATCTCGATTGATGATTTGAAAAAAAAGATAGACGCAGGCGAAGACATTCAGATCGTGGATGTACGCGGCCGGGAGTGCTGCTACGACCTGGGCCACATCCCTGGAGCCGTTTCGATTCCGCTTAACAAGTTTGAAGAGCGCGCGCCCCGTGAGCTTGACAAAGAAAAACCGGTGATAGTCTACTGCGGAAGCGTTTCATGTACACTCAGCCCGCGGGCTGCCCAGATCCTAACAAACACACTTGGATTCACAGATGTTTCTGATTATGCAGGCGGGATAAAAGAGTGGCGTGACAGCGGGTCAGATGTTGAAAAATAGACTCCTCTATCTTTTAGCTCTCCAACGCAAAGCCAAGGCCAATAAAACAGCAATAATCAACAGTGCAATTACCTGGAGAAAAATAGGTTCAGACCCTTCAAGCTCAATCTTTTTTGCGTCGATTACGTTTAACCCGTGGTAGGTGCCAAGAAGCTTTGTCGTGTTCACAACACCCGCCCCATCTGATGCAAGTGTTTCGTCCACAACGTCAAATGCGTAGAAATAGGAGCGCGGGGCGATGTCCGCTGAAGCAGTTAGGATGAAAACAATCTGTTCAGAGCTGTTTCCACCTACATCCCGCTCTATTTTGAGACCGCTTTTGCCCACTGAAAATCCAGGCGGCACATCAATTAACGTAATTCTCACCCGGTGCACATCAACTGTGGGGTTTTCCACTCGAAAGCTCAGATTTGCGGACTCACCAGCGCGGATGCTGATAGGCTCAACCCTAAAAATCACCCTCACCTCTTCAAGGTTTTCAAATGACTCAACACCTTTGAACTGAAGGGGATGGGTTGTGTTATAGTTTATTTTTAGGCCTGAAACATTGGCAAATGAAAGAAGAATGATCGCAACAATAAGTGATCTTTTAACCGCTCCCATATATCTATATTTATCTTTTATCTGATAAAAATATTTGGCACGCAGCCGATTAATCTAACTTCTATTCGCATTATCATTCAACCTGAGATAGCCGGCATAACTCGTCAAAACCGTGATTGAATTTTTCCGGTGTTTAAACATCTACCAGTTCACCTTCAAAACTTGTGCTGGAAGGATTTAGTTGGGACGCGACTATCAAATCAGCTGTATAGCTAAAAAATCCTTATCCTGCAGTGGTGTCGATACTTAAGACAATCACCGTTATTTTTGACTTGATCTTAAAAATAGTGGAGTCGATCTTTAATTTTATACCCTGCTTGTTAATCATATTGAAGGTGGATGTTGATGAAGGGTCGTTGCAATAGCAGGCTTTGAATACTTCAGATGCCAAAAGCAGATTTCCCTCATCGTCCAGAGGTTTGAGAAGTTCTGGAAGATTTTCATAGCCAACCACCTCTGCTTTGGAAAATCCTGTCATCCCCTCGAATGAATTATTCACTGTTAAAACTGTGTTTTTGCTGTCGAGAAGTACGATCCCATCTGGGAATCTCTCAATTATCTCTCGAAATATTTCATCTTTAAGTTTTTTTATAGCTCTCTTCTTCGGAACAGTTGCTTTTTCTTTTCTAAGTACATCTTTAATCGTTTTTAAGAGGGTTGTCTTATCGAAAGGTTTGGCTATATAGGCCCTTACAGAGCTGTATTTGTAGGCTTTTTCAATGGAATCAAAATCGCCCTTTGCAGTTACTACTATGACTGGTGTGCTCCTTATACTTGGATTGTGATATATCTCCTTACATACTTCAAACCCGTCCATCTCCGGCATCATCAAATCCAGAAGCACAAGGTCCACCGTAGTTTCCCTGAGTTTTTTCAGAGCCTCCTTTCCCGATAATGCGGATTCTACTTTGTAACCCTCCCTTTTCAGAATGATGGTTAAGAGTTCTATGACGTCCGGCTCATCATCCACGACCAGAACATTGACCATGCTTTAAATACAATACCGCTCCATAAATAATTTGTGAAACGACTTGCTGTTGAATGGGAAAGCTATGAGATGCCATCCTATGGGTCAGGAAAGCAAAAGGAGAAGATCGGTATAGTTGGCGGGCTGGGCGTTGTTACAGATGAAATCCTCAAGCGGATTTCAGGTGTAGTTGATATTACAGGTATTGGAATGTCCAATCTAAGAGGGGTGTCGCTTCCCCCCTATGAAGACATTGATGGGTACCATGTGATACGGCCGGTCTACACGCTTCCGCCTTCAAAGGTTGTTGAAAGATTTTCTAAACTCTTTAAACTCGCTGGAATAGAATTCACAGGAGCGCACATAAAGGAGCTGCCCTTGATCCGCTACATAAATGATTATACCCTGGCTATTTCAGAAGTTAAGGTTAATGGACCGATTGACCTTATCTGCTCCCATGACTGGATGGCTTTTCCCGGCGGCTATGAAAGATCCATTTCAAACAAAGTCCCGCTCGTTGTTTTTATTCATTCTTTAGAGTCTGGACGCGCTGGTGGGATGGTTCACACACCTGCGGGTCCAAGTGAAGCTTGGCCCCAGGGTAGATATGCGGGCTCTCGGACTATCAGGGATATCGAGGTTCTAGGTCTCAAGGAATCGGATGTCTGCTTTACTGTGGGAACGACAATGGTGGAGGAGGTAAAGCTCATGGGGAAAAGACACGGCGTCTCTCTTGGCAGCATTGAAAACAAGGTCTTTCCTATCCATCACGGGGTAGATACTGAGATATTTAGACCGATAAAGGGGGTCGAGAAAAAATATGATCTATTGTTTATCGGGCGCTTTGCAGCAGTAAAGGGTATCCTTGAGCTGCTTGACGCAGTAAAGATCGTAAAGCCTCTACTTCCAAACATTAAGGTGAGGCTTCTAGGGGGCGGCGAGCTTGAGCCAGACATTAGACAAAGGATAAAAACTAACTATCTTGAAGAAAACATATCCATTTCCACAGAGTGGTATCAGAAGGAAGAAAAAGTCCTTGAGATAAATAAGGCAAGAGTCACTATTGCGCCAAGCAAGTATGAACCACATGGACAGTTTGACCTTGAATCAGGGGCGTGCGGCGTCCCCTGCATAACTGGAACAGGCGGGTTCATGGAGCGGGTGATACCGGGCGTAACCGCCCTACCCTGCAACCCCTTTGATGCAAGAGATATCGCAGAAAAGATATATTCCCTTCTAAATGATGAGAATAAGATTGAGGAGATGGGGGAAAATGCCAGAGATTTTATTGCAAAGAATTATAGCTGGGACGTGCGGGCGAAGGTGTATCCCAAAATCTTCGAGATAGTTGCAACAGGACCCATCGCAAAGCTAAATGAGCTTCCCCTAACAGTAGACCTTCAATCTACTGGCTTTATTTGAGCACTTTTTTTCAATGTTAAGGAGGGGTCAAGATTTTT
>QIDD01000071.1 GCA_003230355.1 Methanobacteriota archaeon | reverse complement strand
GGGATCTATTAGAGGAAATAGAAATATCATTAAAAGAAATAGAAAAAGCGGTAAAATCCTCAAAACCAAAAAAATGGAAAAATTATAATGAATCAATCGTCAATACTCAAGTTTCTTTTGGCTTCAAAGAAAGGTGTGAAATTTGTTATAAAGTGGTCCGAATCGACAATAGACATCTTAAGAAACATAACATGTCATTAGATGATTATAGAAAAAAGTATCTAGATTAACCATATGTTCGAGGTTGCCGAAAGGTAACTGAAAAACATATTTTTCCTTGAAGTTTTAAGTAAGCTTGACAAAATTTCACCCCTCTAAACTTCGTAGGTTATTTATATCATGCTATGCTATCTTAAAATTGAGGTGGCATAAATATGGTTGCATTTGAAGCTTTCGTGTTTCTCGTATTAATCCTGTTAAGTTTAGTCGCCACAGCGATTAAAATCGTCCAGGAATATGAGAGGGGAGTGATCTTCAGGTTGGGCCGGTTGGTAGGAGCGAGGGGTCCGGGCCTGTTCTTCATTATACCAATTTTAGAGAAGATGATAAGGGTGGACCTCCGCACTGTAACCCTTGATGTCCCAAGCCAGGAGATCATAACCAAGGACAATGTGACCACGAGGGTGAATGCAGTCGTCTATTTCAGGATAATGAACCCGGAAAAGGCCATAGTGGAGGTAGAGAATTACCTGACCGCAACATCCCTTATTGCTCAAACATCTTTGAGAAGCATCCTAGGGCAGAATGATCTTGACGACTTGCTGGGTGAGAGGGAGAAGATAAACAATAAGCTGCAGGAGGTAATAGACGAGCAGACCGATCCATGGGGTATCAAGGTTTCAACAGTAGAGGTAAAAGACTTAGAACTCCCAGAGAATATGAAGCGCGCCATGGCCAGGCAAGCAGAAGCAGAGAGGGAGAGAAGAGCTAAGGTTATAGCTGCCGAGGGTGAATATCAAGCAGCTGAAAAACTCACAGCAGCAGCTGGAATCATAAGCAAGCACCCTGAGGCGCTGCAGCTGAGGTTCCTCCAAACAGTGGTAGAGGCCACGTCTGAAAAGGCCTCAACCATTGTGCTTCCGATTCCGATAGATATCTTTGAGTCCTTCAGAAAGAAGAAGTGAGTTTAGAAAAGCATGCTTGCCATGCTTACCTAGATTCCCCGTCATCGGAGATATCTTCTTTGAAATCTTCAAGTGCCCTTCAACATTTTCAATCTGTCCTTTGATTTTCTATAAAAAGTCGATAGTTTTGGGATAAGATTTATCTAGTTGAGAGGGGGAATGTGCGAACATGGGCGCTGTCTTTGAGCCGACTGCCAACTTTCTGGGCATAACATCTCAGCTTTTCGAAGTCATATTTTCAGCGTTATTTGTCTTTTTACTGCTTCTTTCACTGGTGCTGCTCTTATCCTTTCGCAAGCAGAACCGGCGGGCTGATCGGTCGAAGTCGATTACACGCAAGCTGGGCCGAGATGTTGAAGAGGCGCAGAGCAAGCTGAAATCCAGGGAGGATGAACGGCTCAACATCATCATGCAGCATGAGGAGGCGCTCGCCAAGCTTAAAGAGGCAAAAGAGGTAATCCTCAGCCAGAACAGCGAGTTTAAAGAGTTTAATGCCAAGTTTGAAGGTGACTTTTCCAAGCTTTCGGCAATGGAGGAGGAACTCAAAACGTACAGGATCAAGCTGGGCGAGCTTAACAAGGAAAAAGAGAAGATTTCCTCTGAATTTGAATCCTTTAAGCAGAGTGTTGAAAAGGCCACTGAGAAGTTGATGGTCGACGGTAATCGTGAGCTTGCCGCTGAAAAGAAAAAGACGGTTTCGCTTAAGCAGGATTTTGATGATGAGATTGAAAAACGGGAGCGGATGCATAATCGTCGAATTGAGGATGTGAAGTCTCAGACTAAAGAGGCTTTAAACAAGCTCACGATGGAAAAAGACAGGGAGATCGGAGATTTGAAAGATGATGCTGAAAAGCTTGAAAAACAGGTTGAAAAACTTAAAGAAGAGATTCGGGTTCTTGAAATTGACAAGCTCTAGGAGATGTGGGTTTAATGGCACTTTTTAAACGTGGGGGCACTGGAAATAAAGGGTCAAGGGGGCCTGGCGACGACGGTGATCAGGAGAAGATTGCTATGTCTGCAAGGATTCTTGAGCTTGAATCTGCGAACACTGATCTTCGGGATCGGCTTCGAAAACTTGAGATGGAGTATTTGGAGAGGCAGGAGCATATCAATACTGGTGAAGTTGATCTGAAGAGCAGGAAAGATGAGCTTGAAGAGGGTTTGAAAGAGGTCTATGCCCTGAAGTTGACTGTTGACGACTATCGGGGTAAGGTGGCAGTGCTTTCGAAGGAGAAGGCTGAGCTTGAGACGAAGGTTGGAGAGTTGACCGCTTCGATTAATGATGGGAAGAAGAGATTTGATGAGGAGAGTTCGGCTGAGATCAGTAAGCTTAAAGATGAGATTGAGGATGTGAAGAAGAAGGCGAAGGAAATGGTTCTCACTTTTCAAAAAGAAACCGAAGCTAAGATTAAAAATCTGGAGGGGGAGAATAAAAATCAACGGGAGCAGATTAAAAAAATGCGGGATCAGTACGGTGCCTGGGATGCCATTGACGGCCTATAAAAACAATAATATTGACTGACTTTTCTAAATTAAAAGGAGGTGGGGGGGCGGATTTCAGTGAGTTTATTATGTTGATTGTGTCATTTATCTAAGAGCCTTTTAATCTCCTCGAGAAGATATTCTATTCTAAAGGGCTTCCCGATTTGAGCATCTGCACACTTTAGGCTTTTTTCCACCGAATCCTCGCTTGTGCGCACAGTAAACATAACAACTGGAATGTCCCTTGTTTTCCCATATTTTTTGATCTTTCTGCACACGTCCCACCCAGATTCATCTGGAAGCATAACATCAAGCAGGATAAGGTCCGGCTGCTTCTTCTTTAGCTTCTCCAAGCACTCGGCACCGGATTCTGCCTCAATAACCCTGTAACCCGCTCTTTCCAGAACTATCTTCGTCGTGGCCATAATCTCAGGTTCATCGTCCACTAACAGTATATCTGCCATCTAAATCCATCTCCATCTGGGAAAACTCCTTTCCCTTTCCACCTTCTATCGGGAGAGTAAAACAAAACGTACTCCCATATCCAAGCTTGCTATCTACAGTTATCCTGCCCCCATGTGCTTCAACCATATCCTTTACAATGGCCAGCCCCATGCCAGTACCTTCATAGGCTCTTGATGTTGTGGGATCGCCCTGATACAAGGGTTCAAATATATGGTTTTGAAGGTCCTCTGGCATTCCAATACCATTATCACTTACACATACCTTAACAGCATCCGCAATTTTCCTGGCGGCAATACCTACTTCAGCACCACTATGGCTGAACTTAATCGCATTATGAATCAGATTGCGAAGAATGTGTTTAAGGTGCACAAAATCTGCCCTGACCGTTGGTAGGTCCTCTTCAAGTTGGGTGGTCAGTTTCACATTCTTTTTATTGGCAAAAAGCTTTAATTCCGCCCTCGCCAGCGCTATAGCCTGAACCAGATCCACGGGCTCCAGCTTCAGTCTAATCTCTTTTTTCCTTATGGCCACAGAAGTTAATAGGTCGTCGACAGTCATGTTTTGGCGATGCAAGGCTTTCAAAGATAGATTTAGAAGCTCGTTTCGAAGCTCTTCTTCCCTTTCATCCTTTAAAAGCTCTAAGGCGGTTACCATGATTGTTATCGGGGTTCGAAGCTCGTGACTGACGTTGGCGATGATATCAGATTTCAGCCGGTCCACATCCTTGAGCTCAGTAAAGGCTGTTTCAAGTTCTGTAAAGAGCCTTGCGTTTTCAATAGCTGCAGCGGCAATTGATGAAATAGATTTAATAAGATTCTCATCCTCCGAGGTGAATCCACCCTCCTTTTCTGCGAGATATATGTTGCCGAAGAGCTTGTCCCTGAAGATTATGGGGGCGCCCAAAAAAGACTTCATTATAGGATGTCCAGGGGGAAATCCCACAAATCTTGTGTCCTTAGTCAGATCATCAAGACGAATCGTGTTTTTCTGCTTCAACAGCGACCTGAGAATGCCTTTTTCGCCTGTAGGCGTGTGCATGTCTTTAAGCCCTGCTATCTCCTCTTCACTCATGCCAGTATAGATGAATTTTTCAAGATGGGTTGCAGTCTTGCCAAGAACACCTACAGCGGCATATCTGGCGCCTATTATTTCCTTGGATTTTTTGGTGATGAGCTCCAGAAGCGCGCCCAGAGAGAGTTCGGACGTCAAGGCGCTCATCACTTCGTTAAGGGTTTCAACTTCAGAAATGTGTGCTTGTATCTCTTCCATGAATTGGAATTGCCCGACCGCAATAGCTGCCTGTCCGGCAAGGGTTTCGAGTGTTCTCATCTGCCCCGTGTCAAACCCTCCTTTTCTGCGGTTTGCGACAAACAGCACGCCGATACATTCTTCTTTGCCTGACACAAGCGGAATCGCTGCAAAAGAGATTAACCCCTCCTTTCTCACAACCTCTAGGAGCCGGTTTTTAATCTGACCCTCTTTAAAAAAGTCCTCCACAATAATTGGCCTCTTCTCCTCAACAACCCTCCAACCAAGACCCATGCCCTCCTTAAGGACCAAGTTCTTGAACTCTTTAGTCCGAATCCCGCAAAGGGTTTTGAATCGAATAACTCCTTTTTCAAGGAAACCGAAAAAGGCACTGTCCGCGCCGACGAGTTCCGCTGATTTGTTAACAATGTATGTTAAAAGCGAATCAAGGTCCAGGCTAGCAATGATAGTCTTGTCAATCTCCCTAAGGACTTCAAGTTCGTCTAAATACCGTTTCATATCCGCTTCCCTTTTCTTGCGCTCGGCGATGTCCCAGGCAAGATCAGCGAGAAGAGAAACGGTTTTTACATCCTGCTCGTCATAGTTACTCGGCTTGTTCCCGACACCCAAAATCGCCATGATCTGGTCGCCGCGCATAACCGGCACCACAAGCTCACGTATCAAAGGTGCATGCCCTTTGGGCAGGCCTTTTTTATGCTCCAGAGAGGCATAATCATTGTGGATGACCGGCCTACACTGGTGAACACAATCCACCCAGACACCGGCCTGGGCTATCTTATAGTGGGATCCCTTTCCTTTTACCGTGCGGTATTCTCTCTTTGTCCTTGTAGACCAGTTGTGGAGGGTTAGCGATTTTTGGTCTGGATCGACAAGATGATAAAAACCGATAAGACTGTCGGTGAGTTTTTCCACCTCATTCAGAGTCTCCTCGATCAGCTCGTCAAGGGTGTGGTTCTCCGCATACTCAAACAGCCCTGCTCTGGCATGGATAATGCCTTCTGATCGCCTGCGCTCAGTGATGTCTTGAACAGTCCCAATAGATCTAAGCACCGTTCCACTCTCATCGCGCAAGTGTCTGCATTTCTCATTGACATAACGCACTTCACCATCTGGACGAACTATCCTATGTACAATGTCATAAGGCGAATCTTTCTCTACTGAAGCTCTATATTTCTTATCCACATAGTCTCTGTCATCTGGATGAATAGTGCTGAGAAAAGCTTCATGGGTTGCCCCGAATTCTTGAGGGTTTAAACCAAATATGCGGTAGACCTCCTCTGACCATCTGAGCTTGTTATTAACAAGGTCCAGATCCCAACTTCCTATATGGGCGATATGCTGGGCTTCAGATAGACTTGCTTCACTCTTCTTTAGTGCCTCCTCAGTTTTCTTTCGTTCAGTGAGGTCTCTGAGGATAGCTGTGAAATTCCTAATTTTTCCCTC